>NZ_JBSWWT010000006.1:0-217333 GCF_056160225.1 Microbulbifer sp. ABF4_143 | reverse complement strand
CCCCCTGACGGATGGTCTCGTGGAGCGGGTCCAGGCCCTTTGACTCTGGTTGTGAAAGAACATGCAAGGTAGACTTGTTCATGGCGTACTCCTTTTGTTGGTTGTGATCGTGGTGGTGATCAACCAACAGGGTACGCCATCTTTTTAGCCTACTGCCATACACCAGAAATCAGCATAACTCAGATGGCGATAACGAATTTCCAAACACTGTGGGATAACCACCCCGGGCCGAACAGCTATCCCTGCGACGAAAGCGCCTTTAGAAACCAGTGCGCGATCAGAATGGGGGTGGCGCTGGAGGTGTCAGACTACGATACATCCTCATTCGATCTTCTGTATAAAAACCGGCGCTGCTGGTTTCACCGCAACTCTCCACACATCCTCGCCGCACATGAATTAGCCTCTTGGATGAAGGCGAACAAGCATATTTTTGGCAATCCAGTGATATTCCAAAGCACTAATATTGCCGAAAGATATGCAATTAAAGGGAAAAAAGGCATTGTATATATCAACAACGGCTGGGGCCCAACCGATCATATAGACCTTTGGAATGGGAAGAAGATGAAAGCGGGTTCCGTCAGTTATCTGGACCGGGGAAATCAATTATGGTTTTGGGAGGCAACAAGATGACAAACTATTTCAAGGCCTCTGCATTACTCCTGACACTTCCCGCAGCAGCATGCGGAACCACAGTGGAAGACGATCTGGCAATTGATAATGACGGGGATCACTGCGTGATCAAATATGCCGGAGAAACTGTCCAGACCAAACTGGCAACCCCGTGCCAGTTTGTCAAAGATCGGCATGGAAAAATTCGTTCCCACACCTATCACAACGCCAGAGCAACAGTTTTTATTATCATGGGCAGGCCCAGTGACTCCAATCCGGACTGTTCCGAACAGTCTCAGTGGTTTGTGCTAGGAGATGATTTATTGGTCCCGGATCATATCCGGGACATAGAAGTATGCTCCACCAGCGGCGGAGATGAAATCGCATATCGAGATGCATTTCACTATATCCCCAATGGGAAAGCGCTATTGGAATCAATTCCGGCGGGAGAGTACGACTGAAATCATTCATCAGCGCAGCTACATAGCCGGGCGATACCGCCGATGTCGCCCCGCCCATCCCGGTAGAATAGGCGCCGGGACACCCGCTGAGAGCAGCCAGGGGAAATGGCGTCACAGTATTCATTCCTTTTACGCCCCCTATGTTCGGTCACCAGCAATGTCCGGCCGGCACAGTGCGATAACGCTGTCACAACTGACCGCCATTCACAGCACGCCAAACTACCCCCCCCCCCCACGCCGCTGAACGACGCGGCAAATAAAGCCGTCACAAATGGACAAGACCCGCGACATCTATGCCACTAGGATGGTCGGCAGAACCGGCGCAGCGAACTAACCTTTCCACACCGGAGCCGCGTGAAGAAGCCAGAGACAAGATCTATGAATAAACCACCCTACCCGTCCGAATTGTCCAGCACCCACGAAGTCTTCAACCAGGTACCGCCGCTTACCGGCCACAACCTATACGCCGGCGATGCGGCGCTGCGCGAGGCGGTGGCCCGCAACGGCGGCCATTGGGCCGAGGATGACCTGCAGCGCTACGGCGAGGTCTGCGGCCGCCCGGAGATGATCCAGCGCGGTTTCGACGCCAATGAGTTCAAACCCATCTTCGAAAGTCACGACCGCACCGGCAACCGCATCGATCTGGTGCGCTACCACCCGGCCTACCACCAGCTGATGCAGTTGGCGCTGTCCGAGGGCCTGCACAGCAGCCCCTGGACGGATCCGAAACCCGGCGCCCATGTGGTGCGTGCCGCCAAGTACTACCTGCACAGCCAGTTGGAAGCGGGCCACGGCTGCCCGATTACCATGACCTTCGCCTCGGTGCCCTCCATTCGCCTCAATCCGAAACTGGCCGGGGAGTGGCTGCCGAAGGTCACCGCGCTCGGCTACGATGCGAGCAACCGCCCCTATACGCAGAAATCTGCCCTGACCATCGGTATGGGCATGACCGAAAAACAGGGCGGTTCCGATGTGCGTGCCAATACCAGCACCGCCACGCCGATCGGCGACGGCGCCTACGAGCTGGTGGGTCACAAGTGGTTTATGTCCGCACCCATGTGCGACGCCTTCCTGATGCTGGCGCAAACCGACGCCGGCCTGTCCTGCTTCCTGGTACCGCGCTGGCGCCCCGACGGCAGCAAGAATCCTATCCAGGTACAGCGCCTGAAAAACAAATCCGGCAATGTCTCCAACGCGTCTTCCGAGGTGGAGATGCGCGGCGCGCTGGGCTGGCTGATCGGCGAAGAGGGCCGCGGCGTCAACGCGATTATCGAGATGGTGTCCACCACCCGCTTCGACTGCATGATCGGCTCGTCTGCCGGCCAGCGCCAAGCGGTGCTGCAGGCCATCTACCACACATCAAACCGCAGCGCCTTCGGCAAGAAACTGGTCGAGCAGCCGCTGATGCGCAATGTGCTCGCCGACCTGCAGCTGGAAGTCGAGGGCTCGGTGGCCATGACCCTGCGCATGGCGCGGGCAATGGACTATCCCGACAGCGAGCACGAAAAACTGCTGATGCGCCTCGGCACCGCGGTGGGCAAATACTGGATCTGCAAACGCACCCCGCACCACACCTACGAGGCGATGGAATGCCTGGGCGGCAACGGCGTGATCGAGAATTTCATCACCGCGCGCCTGTACCGCGACGCGCCCATCAATGCGATCTGGGAGGGCTCCGGCAATATCCAGGCGCTGGACGTGCTGCGCGCCATCGCCAAGACACCGGCGGTGCTCACCCACTGGTTCGACGAGCTGAAAGACAGCACCGGTGCCGATCCACGCCTGGACAGCGCCGTCGAACAGCTGAAAAACCAGCTGGCGGATATGGATCAGGTGGAGTACCGCGCGCGCCATCTGGTGGACCAGATGGCGCTGGTGATGCAGGCGCACCTGCTGGTACAGGGCAACAACAGCGCGGTGGCGGAGGCCTTTATCGCCTCGCGCCTCGGGGCCCGGGGCGCGCACAATACCGGCTGTCTGCCGACCGGGCTCGGTATAGACACGCTGATCGAGCGGGGCGATCCGCTGGCCGTCTAGGGCCTGCGGCTCCGCGCAACAAAAACCCCGGCGCGGGCCGGGGTTTACAGTCACCGGGCGGAGTTATTTCGCCGCGGCCTTCCTGCCCGCCGGCTTCCTGCCGCTCTCCTTGACCACGCGCAGCATCGGCTCGTCGGAGCGGAAGATCAGGCCGTGGATCTCGGTGGTGTTCTGCCCCTGCAGCAGCTGCTGCAGAAACTGCACTATCTGCGCGGAGATCTCCTGCCCCGGCACCAGCACCGGGATGCCCGGCGGATAGGGCACTATCTCGTCGGCGCAGGTGCGGCCAACCAGCTTTTCGGTCGCGGCCACACCGTTGTCCATCAGCGGCAGCTCCTCGGTCTCGGCGAAGTAGGCGTCCGCCGGCAGGCAGTTGAAGTGGGTGAATTCCGGCAGCCGCCGCGAGCTGGCCGCGTGGGTGCGCTTGCGCGGGTTGCGGGCCAGCTGCTTGAGGGCGTGGATCAGACGCAGCAGCTTGCTCTCGGTGCTGCCCAGGGTCACCAGCACGGTCACCGTGTTGTAGGTGGTCTTCTCCACCTGGATGCCGTACTGGTCGAACAGCTTGATCTGCATCTCCTTGCCGGAGTAGCCGCTGGCGGAGATGTCGATGGTGACCTTGGTCGGGTCCAGGCGGATATTGTCGTTGGCGAGCGGTTCGGCGATCAGGTCGTCGCGGGTCAGCGCGCGGAAGACGCCGGTCTCGTCCACGGCGCGGCGCAGTGTCTCCACCATCTGCAGGCACTGCTTCAGGCGGCCGTGGCCCTCCATCGCCATCTGTTTGCGCGCCACGTCCAGGCTCGCAATCATCGCGTACTGGGGGCTGGTGGAGGCGTGCATGTTCAGGTTTTCGCGGAAGCGGTGGTCGTCGAAATCCGGGTCCTGCACGTGGATCATGCTCGCCTGGGAGAAGGCGGACAGCATCTTGTGGGTGCTCTGGGTCACATAGTCGGCGCCGCACTCGAGCGCGGTCGGGCGCAGCTCCGGGTGGAAGTAGCCGTGGGCGTACCAGGCCTCGTCCACCAGCACCTTGACGCCGCGCTCGTGGGCGTAGTCGATGATCGGCTTCAGGTCGTAGCGCAGGCCGTCGTAGGTGCAGGAGGTGATCACCAGCAGGCGCGCGTCGCCGTGCTCGTCCAGGGCCGCCTCGATATCGGCGCGCTTGACCGGACCGTAGATGCCGAACTCCGGGTGCAGCACCGACTTCAGGTACACCGGCTCGCAGCGGTTCATCACGATCGCGTGGTGCACCGACTTGTGGCAGGCCTGGTCGACGATGATCTTGCCGCCGCCGCCGAGGATCTGCTGGATCACCACCTTGTTGGCGGTGGAGGTGCCGTTGGTCAGGAAAAAGCTGTGGCGCGCGCCGAAGGCCTGGGCCGCCAGGTCCTGGGCCTCCTGGATCACGGAGTGGGGTTCGAGCAGGCTGTCGAGTACCTGCACCGAGACCGACAGGTCGGTGTTGAATACATGCTCGCCCATAAAGCGGTAGAAGTCCCCGACCCAGGGGCTGTTGCGCAGGCTGTCGCCGCCGGAGTGGCCCGGGGTGTGCCAGGCGTCGCGGGCGGAGAACACATAGTCCTTCAGGGTATCGGCGAAGGGGGTCGAGGCGCGGCGGGCGATAAACGCCTGCACCAGGCGGAACATATGGTTGAAGTTGCCCTCGCGGCGGTCGAACAGCTCGTCGAAACGCTGGCGCAGCGTCGCCAGCGACTGCGGGCTGGGGGACTGGGGCTCGGTGCCGGCGCCGGCGAAGGCCCCGTGTGCGACCAGGAAGATATTCAGCTGCGAGCGCAGGCCGTGCACCAAATCCGCGATTTCGTCCGCGGCCGCCAGGCCCTGGGCGTCGGCGCCGCCGTCGACGATCAGCGCCTGCAGGCTGTCCTCTTCCCGCACCAGGCGTTCGACACCGGCGGGCGTGACCGCCTCGAAACGCAGGCCGTAGGGATTTTCGTGTTGTGCGGCGGTGGCGTTCAGCGCGTTGACCCACTCGCCGGCGAGTGCGCGGTCGGCGCTGACCAGGGCCACACGGCACTCCAGCGGCGGCGCGCTCTCACTCAGGTTGCCCAGATCAGGCATCTTCAGTTCCAAACCCATAGTCTTATCCATCAGCATAGCCCGAAAGATCCCACGGGCTGCTGTCTCGTCCTATTAACTTTTTGATTTTATTTGCTTTTTCGTTCCACCCCAGCCTGCGCGGCAGCGCCGGGGAAAAGTGACTCACAAGCCAGGCGGCAAAGTCTAAAGGAGGCGGCGGGGGAATTCCGCGAGACGGAGGGATTTAGCGTTATTTGCCAAAAGGCAGCACGAACACAAGATCCAATGCCAACAAAGGTCGGGAAGTTAGAACTTTGCGCTGCGGACCCGCCCGTCGAATTCGAGGCAGTCCCTGACCCGCTGCAGCTGCACCGGGGACAGCCGCTCCAGCGGAAAATAGGCCATTTCCGAGTGCTCGTCGGACAGGGTGATCGGCGCCGAATCGGCGAAGTGCGCGCGGAAGATGAACACGTGCGAGCCGTAGGCGCGGTGGTAGTAGATACCGCTCAGGTAGTCTATGCCGACCTCGCGCCCGAGCTCCTCGCGGCACTCGCGCAGCAGCGCCTCGTGGACTGTCTCGCCCGGGTCCAGGGCGCCGCCGGGCAGGCCCCAGCTCCGCTCCGCATAGGTGGCGCGCAGCTGCAGCACCTCGCCCCGGTCGTTGGTGATAACGGCGTGGGCGCTGAGGCGGTAGGTGTCTTCAAATCCCATAAGTCAGTTCGCTGGACGCGCTGCGCTTGTCCGCATTTGTCATTGCATCAGAATCCCTGCGCCAGTTCGAAGCCGAAACCCAGCGTCTGTACCGACTCATCGTAGTCGATCAGGCTCTCGCCGTAGCCGTTGAAATACTTCACATAGCCGCGCACCCGCTTGCCGAGCGGGAAGCCCCAGGCGATCTCCACCGCGCCGTGATTGTCCGAGCGCAGATTGTTGCGCAACATCAGCGATACGCTGTGGCCGCCCTCGCGGTAGCGGCCGTGCAGTTCGAAATGGCCGAGGAAGTGCTCGATATCCGGGTTGTCATCGTCGTCGCGCTTTTCCGGAATCCGGTACCAGGGCTTGAAGCCGATGGAATAGCTGCCCCGCTCGAACACCAGGGTGGCGTAGATGCGGTTCCAGCTGCGCGACAGCGGCTCGCTGCGGCCGTTCGACTGGTGGTTGAGCGCCAGTTGGTTGGCCACGTTCTGCCAGCCGAACAGACTCCAGTCGTTGAGCCAGGTCATGATCAGCTCCGGCTCGTGGTTGGTCTCGCGGAAGGGCGACGAGTCGTCGGAATTGTAGGCCTGCCAGAAGCTGCGGTTGGTGTAGGCGACACTCATAAAGGACGCCTTGCCGAGAAAGCCGCGCCACACCGGCACCTGCACGGAAAGCTGGAACTGCACTTCCACATTGTCCAGATCCACCGGCTCGCCGTCGCTGTTGAAATCCTCCAGGCCGGCCTTGTTCGGCGACGGGTTGTAGACCACCGGCAGCAGGTAGTTGGTCTTGTGGGAGGCGAGGGTGAAAGGGTTGTTGGCCGCGTCGCGGATGGCCTGGGCGCGCTCGCTCACCCGCGGCTCATCGACCGGCAGCTGCTCCTGCGGCGGCTCCGACACGGTGCCGAACAGCGGGCGCTCCTCCCGCTGCATCGGGTCGCCGTACACCTGTGCGGCACAGAAGCGGCGTATCTCTTCCAGGGTGATACTGGCCGGAGCCACCAGCAGCTGTTCGCGCAGGCAGGACTCCTCGCGCTGTTCCGGGGTGGTGGCGATGGCCTCCTCGACCACCGCCTGCACAGAATCCGCTGCCGCCCGCAGCTCCTCCCGTAACGCCAAATCGGCCGCATCGGCGGCACTGGTAGCGTGAGCGAGTGTTCCAAGCACCAAAAACAACGTGCGATGCAGCAAAATTCCATCTCCGTGAAAAACGCTGATTAAACCAGAATTTTTCCACGGTCTAAAACCCTTCCGCCAGCTCTATACCGAGCCCCAGGGACTCCTGGGCGCGGTCGTAGTTCGCGAGCCCCTCGCCATAGCCGTTGAA
Source organism: Microbulbifer sp. ABF4_143 (assembly GCF_056160225.1). NCBI lineage: Bacteria > Pseudomonadati > Pseudomonadota > Gammaproteobacteria > Cellvibrionales > Microbulbiferaceae > Microbulbifer > Microbulbifer sp. ABF4_143. The sequence goes on along the minus strand of NZ_JBSWWT010000006.1, from coordinate 210,170 downwards.
GTAGCGCACGAATCCCCGCAGTCGCGGTCCCACCGGAAAGTTCCAGCGCAACTCCACCGCGCCGCGGTTGTCGGATCTCAGGTTGTTGCGCACCAGTATCGAGGCGCCGTAGCTGTCGCCGCGATAGCCTCCGCTCAACTCGAAATTCCCCAAAAAGAAATCGATATCCGGGTTGTCATCCCCAATCCTGTCCTCCGGGATGCGGTACCAGGGCCGGAACGCGAGAAAATAGGCATCCCGCTCGAAAATGAATTTGGCATAGACGCGATTCCAACCCCGGGACTGGTCGCCATCGCGACCATTGGACTGGTGACTGAACGCCAGCTGCGAGGCCACGCACTCGAGTCCGAAGAGCCGCCAGTCACTCAGCCAGGTCAGAATAAGCTCCGGTTCGTGCACCGTCTCCCGCAGCGGTGCGGAGGGGGTGTACGCCTGCCAGAAACTGCGATTGGTATATGCGGCGCTGACAAAGGAGGACGGCCCCAGAACACCGCTCCAGAGCGGCACCTGTACCGAAAGCTGAAATTCGATTTCCAGGGATTTGAAATCCCTGCCCTCGCCGCCGTCATAGCCGGGATTGTCACTGGTACCGCTGTAGGCGGCGGGCAACAGATAGCTGGACTTGTGCGAAGCGAGGGAAAAGCGGTTGCTGGCCGCATCCTGCACCGCCTGCACACGCTCGCTGGGCCGGGAGCCGCGCGCGACCGGTACCTGGACCAGGTCATCTGCCGCCGGATTTTCGCCGGGACTGATCTGCTCCGCCGCCGGGAGCGGCGCTTCGGCAACCGCCAGCCCCGGCAGGCACAGCAGCGACACCAGCCAGGCAAAACTTCCCTGTCGACGGGTGGCGTACACGGTGGCAGCTCCTTGCCATTGATCCACTATTAACCCGGCAACCAAAGAGGTGATCCTTCACCGATTGGATTGCCGCCCCGAATCAGGCGTTGATACCCGCCAGCTGCGGCGACCACTCCAGGTCGCGCAGCCGCACCTGCCACAGGCGGCCGGTGCTGGAGGGCCAGTCGTAGCCCACCAACAGGCCGCGCCTGTCCACATAGCAGTGGGCATCCCGCTCGGCCTCGTCGCCCTGGTAGATGAAAGCGCTGATATCGGGCCCCAGCTCCTGGGTCCTCTGGGTGGCGGCGTCGCCGGCCATGGGCCTGGCGCTGCGGTGGCTGACCCTCGGCGCCAGCAGCTTGCCCCGCTGGGAGGGATCGACGATATCCGGAGTGACCACTTCCAGACCCTCCCGGAACTGCTCCAGCTTCAGCAGCAGCGGCCCCATGAAGATGCGCATCAGCGGGAACAGCAGGCGGCCCCGCCCTTCGACCAGCGTGCGCTGCGGGCCGTTGGGTCCGCTCCAGTTTGCCTCAATGGTGTCGCCCAGCTGCGGCGCCGCGCCCTCGGCGCTGCACAGGCGGTAGTGGGCGCTGACCTCGTCCACCTCGTCGCGCCAGTGGATCCGGCACTCGCTGACCAGGCCCGCGCACAGGAAGGCGCTCACCTCGATACCGAAGCCGCGCTCGCCCACCAGGCGCTGGCTGACCAGGGTGCGGCGCCCCTCGTCATCCTCGCCCAGCTGCCAGCGGTCCTGGACCGGCATCTCGCGGCCGTCGCAGCTGTACTGATAGCGTCCCTGCGCCAGTGTTGAGTTCAATCGCATTGCAGACTTCCTCCCTGTTCACTGCGCGCACCAACTTGATGCATTGCCCGATACATTTCCCGATGTATCGACAGCTGGTACGTAACACCGAACTCGCTTGCTGCAAAAAGTATTGCACAGGGCGGCGCACTGCGCCGGGCCGAATCGCCGCTGGGGAGTGGAAAGTTACGCTATATCCCCGCCGGGCACCGGCCCCTCAATACCGGTCACCAATTCAGGCCACCGCGACCCCAAGTGCCGGTGCCGTTTCCCATTGCATGACACCGGCTGCCTGGCGGGTATCGTAGAGCTCGCGCCCGAGCAGATCGTTAACCACCTGCGCGGCGCGCCAGGCCGACAGGCTCAATTGCGGCTCCGCGATGCCGTGGCTGTAACGGCCGGCGCCGAGAAAATACAAACGGCGCCCCGCGGCCCCCGGCAGTTGCGCTGCGAAGGCGTCGTCCAGCAGCAGCCGCCCGTCGGAATCCCGCGGCAGGCGCTCCCGCAGCGGCGCCAGGCACGGGGGCAGCGCCTCGCGCAAACCGGTGCACAGGATGACCAGGTCCGCGCGCCGGGATTCCGTTTCCCCGCGCCGGTCCGGGAAGCGGTTTTGCAGAAGCAGCTCATAACTGCTGAGCCGGCTCAGGCCGCACAGTTCGCGGTTCGGCAGCAGCGTCACGCGCTCGCGCTCCCGGTCCAGGTGCACCAGCTGGTAGAGACGCCGGTACAGCGCCTTGAGGGTATGCGGGGAAATGCCGTCGGAAGCGAGCTTCTGCTCCGCGACAATTTCCTCGCGGCGCCGCTGCGGCAGCCGGCGGAAGGCATCCACATAGGCCGGCGTAAACCAGTCGTTGGTGAAGGGGGTCTCGTCGAGGGGTAAAAAATTACTGCGGCGCGAAACCCAGATCACCTGCTGCGGCCGCCCCCAGTGTTCGTCCAGCAGGTTCAGCACCACCTCTGCACCTGTCTGGCCGCCGCCGATCACCGCCACTTTCCTTCCGCTCAGATCCGGGTTGCGCAGGGCAATCTCCAGCGCGTGGAAACAGTGCTCCGACAACAACGGTCGGCAGCAGTCGGGCACATGGGGCTTTTTGCCCGCCGCCACGCACAGGTTCCTGGCCCGCACCCGCTCCCCGCCGCCGGCCCTTTGGACTTCGAGTTCGAAATAGTCGCCGCGCTCCTGAACGCTCCGCACCCGGCTGCCCATCTGCACAGAGTCCAGCTGCGCCGCCACCCAGGCCAGGTAGTCGGCGAACTCGCGGCGGCTGATCGCCGGCTGCTCGGCGTGCAGGAAATCGTAGAAGCGCCGTTTGGCCACCAGATAGGCGAGAAAGCTGTACGGATTGGTCGGGTCCACCGGTGTGACCAGGTCTTTTAAATAGGAGGTCTGCAGTGCGGCGCCCGGCAGCATCAGGCCCGGGTGCCAGGAGTAGGCCGTTTTGGCCTCGAAGAAGCGGCAGTTTGTCGATTGCCCTCGCAGCAGAGCGGCAACGGCGAGATTAAACGGGCCGGCGCCTATGCCGGCCAGATCCAGTGGAGCTGTCATGATATGACCTCGAATCGGGAGTCGGTTGTCGATCGGGAATTGCTGGATTGGTTCCGCGCTTCCGCCTGTGCGAGTTCCCGCTCGGCCAACCAGAGTGGATTCTGCAGCTCGCCGCCGACGATGGGCAGCGGGCGCTCGGCGCGATCCTCATAGCCCTGGCGCAGGCGCACGCGGTTGATACACACCCGCTCCACGCCCCGGCGGAAAATGTCGAAGCGTTTGAAACGCGCGGCCAGCTGCGGCCACTGCCGCCGCGCGTCCGCTTGGTAGGCGCGCAGTACCCGGGCCAGCACGCCGTAGAAACGCAGCTCGTCGAGCCCGGTTTCCCGTTGCAGCTGCGCGGACAGGTAGCGCAACACGGTGACGAAATGCCCGGTAAACAGGTCGTGAAGAATATGCTCTGGCGGCAACCGGGCGATGGCCCCGGCGGCGGACTGCGGCAGGTCGGCGCGCTCGGGGAAATCCCCTTCCGCCAGGCGCAGGTCACCCTGGAAATCTTTCAGCAGCAGGCGCCCGACGACGGCGCCGCGCAGCACCAGCGTCAGGTTCTGCCCGTGGGCCACCAGGCCCACCCCGTAACGGCACATCAGTTGGTAGAGGGGCACCACCGTGGCTTCGAACAAATACCGCAGCCAGGCCTCCGCCTCCAGGCCGGACGCTTCGATCAGCGCGCCGGCCACCGAGCGGCCGTCGCCGTCGGTCTGCAGCAGCGCCGCCATCAGCAGGTGGCGCTCGCCCGCGGCGCAGTGGACGGCCGGACTCTGCCGCCAGGTGACGCCGAGCATTTCCCGGTAGCGGTAGGGGGTGCCGGCGATTTGCTCGTGGTGCCGGTGCGGCACATGTACGCCGGCCAGTTCCTGCAATACGCCGGTGCCGCGCGCACGCAGTAGCGGATCCGTTTCGCACAGCCGCTGCATCCACGCGGAGACTGCCGGGCCGCAGCGCATATACCGGCCGGGAATGCCGCGATAGCAGGAGGTGTTCAACACCGTCAGCGGCAGTTTGATATGCAGCGCGTGCGGGCGCTTGAGATTGGACAGGGTGCGCAGGGACACCTGCGGCAGGTATCGATCGCCGAACTCGCCGAGGCACACGATCCACCCGCACAGGATTTCCCCCGCGTAGTGGTGGCGGATATGCCGCTGCCATTGCCAGGGGTGCACCGGCAGCGGCAGAAAGTCATCCAGGTTGACGCCGCGCCGCCGGCAGGTTTTTTCAAACCGCGCCAGCTCCGCTTCATCCAGACTCTGCGCGAGCAGCCGCGACCAGCACCAGCCGTCGCCCCGGCCGCAGACGGCCGCCTCCCGCGCCACCGCCAGCCACAACAGCCGCACGCCGCGAGCGGATTCGGTGCCGAAACTGGCGAACTCCGCCGCGCCCCAGCCGATGCGCCCCTTGTTCAGCATCGCCTTCGGATGGCCGTCGAGCAGACACTGCAGCTGCTCATCGGGCAATTGTGCCAGCGCCCGGGCGTCCAGCCCGCGCCTCTTTTCGAGCAGCGCCATATCCGCCGCCAGGGTATTGGCGAGCTCGTGCAGCAGGTTGCCGAGGGTGCACGAATCCAGTTCGAGATCCGCGGCCGCGTCGATAAAAAACTGGGCCGCGTCGTCCGCCCGCCGACCCGGGCCGGACGCCTCGCGCCGAATGGTTTCCGGATCTATATGCAGCCAGTCCCAGATGGTGAGGCACGCGCGGAACTGATAGCGCACGCCGCTTTGCAGGGAGACACGGAAGTCCTGTGCGGACTGCGGATGTGCGCGCAGCGCCTGCTCATAGCAGAGTTCCGCCAGGGACTTCGCAATCAGCGCGCGGTTGGCGCGGCACCAGTCGTCGTATTTCCGCTTCACAACACCCCCCCCATACCGCGGAAAAACGCCTCCCGCTCACACATCACCAGCGCGGCGCGTTTGTGCGGGAAGTCGAACTCCTTGACCTTGCGCCAGCCGGGCGTGCGCCGGATGTATTTGAGGATCGCCGCATTGTCGGCGCGGGGCTCACCGACCAGGCGCCGGGTGCGGCTGTCGTCGAGCCACATAAAATGACAGATACAGGTCAGCCAGGCGTCGCCGAAGCGGCGGCCGAGAAAGGCCTCCTCCCCGACCAGCAGATGCATGCCGCGGTCGAAAGGATCCGCGTCATAGTGGGGCCCGAGCCGGTCTTCCAAGGCCCAGTAGAGTTCGAAATAGGCAAAGGGCCTGTCGTCGAAGCAGGCGATCAGCGGATCCTTGTGCGGATCGGCGAGCACCGCCTCGATATAGCGGCGCTGCTTGTCGCTATCGCCCTGCTCTTCCCAGAATTCCGCCACCCGCGGCCGGTTCATCCAGGCGGTAAAGCGCTGCAGATCCTGCGCCGGATCCAGGCGGCGCAGGCTGAAGTCCATGCCCAGGGAAAAGATGCGGCGCCGGTAGACCTCCCCCGCCGGCACGCGCGGGCGCAGCGGATGGCGCGGGCCGCGCTCCGCCTGCACCCAGCGCAGTGGAAAGCGGCCGGCGTTGCCGCCGCAATACCAGGGGTCCGTGCGCTGGTAGAAGTCGGCGCGGTACAGTTGCGAATCGTCGGGGAAAATTATTTTTTGCAGCGACGGATTCAGTTGGAACAGCCGGTCCAGCTGGAGATCTTCCGGTCGGCCAGAACGGATGCGGGCGCAATCGCGCTCCGGCAAAAACTCGAATTGCAGACGGTGGTCGGCTTCCGCGTCGGCCGGAATTGCAAGGCTGGTCATTGTCGTCTCCCCATAGCCCGCAGCGGGTTTGGCATCTTGTGATAGATCGACAGCGGGTCGTCGCTGGTGGTCTCGTTCATGCCGATGACCGCGCAGTGGAAATTGCCCTTGGCCCAGAGCACTTCCGACTGCAGCAGGTATTGCAGGCAGCTGCGGTCGCGGCGTGGACCGTCGTGCAGCTGCTGCAGCCGCTCGCGCAGCTGTTGCAGCAGTGCGCTCTCCAGCACTCCGGCGGCGCCGAGGGCGCCGATCAGACCGAAACAGCTGTTGACGATCAGGTAGTAGGCAAACAGCCGGTTGGCCATTTCCTCCCCGATTACGTTGTCGCCGTGCGCGGCCAGGTCCGGCAGATAGGGTTTCAGCAGCGACTCGCCGAGGCGGCTGTAACCGCTGCCCTGGCAATCGCGAAAATAACCGGCCGCGGGCATCTCGCCGTCGAAGGCAATAATCAGGTTCTGCTGGTGGGCGCCGAACAACAGGCCGTAGTCGGCCTGGGCAATCAGCAGCGGTTCTATGACCGCGTCGAGGAAGCGGGAGAACCACTGCCTGGCAGCGGCGTCGGTGGCGATATTCATTCTCCGCGCGAAGCGGGCGATCAGCTGCGCCGCCCTGCAGGGCTCCCCCTGCGGATGGTCCTGGGTCAGTGTCGCGAGCAGGCAGGTGTTTTCCGCCGCGCGCCCGAGAAAGGGGTTTTCCCGGAACATGACCAGGCTCTCGGTAATCTGTTCACCGGCGCTGTCGGTCAACAGCAGGTAGGCGGGCTCCGCCAGTACGCGGAATTGCGGGTAGCGCCCGGCGAACTCCCTGCCCGGCGGCGTGTTGCGCACCCCCGACACCTCCAGGCCCCGGGCCATCTCTTTGGGCAGCAGCGTGCGCAGCGAATTGGTCAGTCGCAGGCTGAGGGAAAACTTCAGCATATAGGGGCTGTGTGCGGCGTAGACGGTGCGCAGCGACGAGGAGGCCCGCCACAGGCCGCCGCTCTCGCCCAACTCGACGATATCCCCGAGCCGCAGCAGCTCCGCCACCCGCGCATCGCCGCGCAGGCGCTGCCACTGCCAGGGGTGCGCCGGCACCGGCACGAAGCCCCGCGGCAGCTCGCCCGCGACGCACTCGCTGCTCCACAGCAGGCGCGCGAACTCCCACGCCATCATTTCGCAGCCACTGGCGCCGTGCAGCCGCTGCGGCGCGACCGCCAGCCACATCAGCTCGAAGGCGTTGCCGAACTCCGGGGCGTAGCGCAGTGCCTCCTTATCGGTCAACGGCTCGCGACTCTTCGGCGTCGGATGCATCGCGTGGCCGCACAAGAGCGCCTGTTCGGCGCGGACGAAATCCAGCGGCTCGCCGAACAGAGCCCCGCAATCGCCGAGGCGGGCGCGCAGCGCCAGGGCCATATTGCGGACGCTGGCTTCCGTGCGCGCGGCAAACTGGCGGCGCTGCGCGGCCTGCGCCTGCGGGAAAAATCCCGACTCCTCCGCCACCAGGCGCGCAGCCTCGGCAAACTCTATCGCCCGCGTGCGGCCGTCGCCGCCCTGCTCGACGATCGGCAACCCGAACTGGTGCCGCCCGCACAGGCTGCGGTAGCGCACCGGCAACCACAGGGCCGCGCCCCGCTCCGGCAGCGCGATGCGCAGCGCCGGCGCTCCGACCCCCTCGGGAGTCGGCGCATCCGCCGCCTGCAACCACTCGCCGGCGCCGGTCTCGCGCAACAGCGCGTTGAAGAAACAGTTGGCCGATAGTCGCTCGGCCGCCTTCGCCACACCGCCGCCGGTATCGGCGGCGGGAGAGTCACTGGCGGATATAGTTTCGGGCAGTGCGTCCATGAAATTGAAACTCCGTCTCCATCGATCTTCTAATAAATCTAAATAATAATTATTTGCATTAAAAATATCATGTGGGTATTTTGGTCCCAGTTCAAGACCGGAGATAGAAAAAATATCCGGCTGTGAATCGCTGCACAGAATGGGGGGCGGGTTTTCCGCTGTGCAGATTCCCGACACCAGTTGCGGAGCCACGGATGCACAGAGCGATTTACCTGAGGCGGATCAACGGGGTGGTCGCAGCCCAGGGGGCAGCGCAGGTTGTGCTGCTGACACAGATACCGCTGATCGGCGAATACTGCGACCTCGGCCTCGCCGCCATCGCCGGTCTGGTGGCCCTCGGCACCCTGTGCCTGATGCTGGCCGGCCCCCTGTGGGGGGAGCTGGGGGACCGTTTCGGCCGCAGGCCGGTGCTGCTTGCGGGGCTGGCCGGTACCCTGCTGGCACAGGGGCTGTTTGTCGCACTGTTGCTGCTGAGTGCGGCGGGGCTGTTGGACGGCGATCAGGCGCTGCTGGCGCTGGGCGCCAGCCGGATCATCTACGGTCTGAGCGCCGCGGCCATCTATCCCTGCTGCCAGGCCTGGACGGCGGATGCGGCGGGCGGGGAGCGCCTGGCGGCGCTGTCGCGACTCAGCGCCGCGGCCAATCTGGGGCGGGGGCTGGGGCCCCTGCTCGCGCTGCCGACACTCGCCGCCGGCGGCCTCTGGCCGCTGCTCTGGCTGATACTGCTGCCGCTGTGCGCCCTGCTACTGGCGCTGGGCATTCCCGCGCGCGGCGCAGGGCGCGGCGCTGAGGCTGTCGCCGCGCGCCCGAATCCGTGGCAGGTCACGCTGTTTGCGCTGGCCCTGTTCGGGACTGCGAGTATCGGCCAGCTGCAGCTGCTGATGGGGCCGGCAATACGCGATATCTACGACATGAGCGCGGAGCGCGCCTCGCTGGCGACGGCGCTTGTGCTGGCAGCGGCGGCGGCGTGGGGCTTCCTGGTGCAGCGGGGCCTGGTACAGAGGCTGCGCGCGCCGCAACTCTGTCTTGCAGTCGGCGCCCTGCTCGTCTGCGGCGGCACCCTGCTGCTGGCACTGGCGCCGGGCGGCGCGGCGGCGCCGCTGGGGCTGCTGGTGTTCGTCACCGGCTCTGCCTTGCTGGTGCCCGGCTACAGCGCGCTGCTCAGTGCCGGCGCCGGGCGGCGCAACGGGCGCCTGTTCGGGCGCCTGTCACTGATGCACACCGGGGGCTATACCCTCGGTTTCGCATTGGGGGGATGGATTTACACGCGGATACCGGCGCACCCGCTGCTGGGGATGCAGCTGTGCGCGGGGCTGATCGCCGCCGGCACTCTTTTGGCGCTCGCACAGCGCCGCCGGGAAAGCGCAGAGACGCGGCCACTGTGCCACTGAAGCGTCCAGAACCTGTTGGCGAATTCGATCGCCGCTGGACACACCGCGGCCGCGACAACTATTAACCTGACAATAAAATATATGAATCCTCATATCTTTTATTGTCGCCCGCGAAATACTGGCGCAGATACGCGAATCTGCTGGTATTTCGCGGGCTCGCGCCGGCCGATGGCCGGCGGCGGCACATCCCTGTGCCGCATTAACCCGTTAACCTATTCGGTTGTCGGATCAATCACTATAAGTAGCGCTGCCAGAAGTGCGCCTGCCCCATGGTCTCATCCAGCGTATAGGGCCTGAAGCCCGACTTGCGGTAGGCGATCTGCGCCGGCAGGTTTTTCTCCAGTACCTCCAGAGTCAGTTTGCAGCATCCGCGGCTCTTCGCCTCGCGCGCGACCAGTTCCAGCATCTCCGCGCAAACACCGCTGCCGCGCGCGCTTTCGCTGACAATCACATCGTGAATATTCACCAGCGGTTTGCAGGCGAAGGTGGAAAAACCCGTAAAGCAGTTGACCAGGCCCTGCGCCCTGCCGTCGCGGTAGGCCAGCACGCTGAAGGCGCCGGGAAACTCCGCCAGCCTTTGCACCAGCTGCGCGCGGCAGGAGTCAGACAGCGGCTCGCCACCGCCGAAAGGGTCGCGCGCATACTCGTCCATCAACGCGAGAATATCCCGCGCGTGCCTTGCATTTCGGTAGTCCGCGATCAGCGTATTTACCGCAGTCTCTGTAGATTCCATCGCGTCTTTTTACACCTTTTATACGAATAATGGCCGGGCCTTCAGTCAGCGCCGCCGTCGGCCTCACCGGCATCGGCGAAGCGGCGCAGGTAGCTGCACAGGCGGGTGCGCTGCGCCAGCAGCCAGCGCACCCGCAGGCGGTGGCGACACAGCGGGCTGGAGCGGTAGGCGGTGCGCCGACGCCTGGCCACTGCGCGAGTTCGTCTTCTTCCCACAATTCCCTCCGTTGCTAATACCGCCGCTTCCGCTCTGCGGCGTCACGTCTGTGCATATTTTAACCCGGCGATAAATATTGCCGGGTTAATCGCGGCACAAGGATGTGCCGCCGCCAGCCGCAGGCTGGCGCGAGCCCGCTAAATACCAGCAGATTCACACATCTGCGCCAGTATTTAGCGGGCGACGGTTAAATAGATCAGGGCCGAAGGCGCCGCGGGAGCGGCTGGACCGAACTATTTAACCGCCGGGTTAATAGTAAACCGATAATCTGTTTCGCTCGCCCGCTGCACAACAGATAGCAGAGCCCGACATCCGGGGCAACGCCCTTGGCCGGCGCCGGCAAAGCCGTTATCCTGCCAACCAATGAACCTTTAGTCACTCTGGAAAGCCCCTTGCCCCCTATCAAACACCTGTTACAGAACAACCGCCAGTGGTCTCTCGCCACCCGCGAACAGAAACCGGACTTCTTTCTCAAACTGTCCGAACAGCAGTCCCCCGAGTACCTGTGGATCGGCTGCGCCGACAGCCGCGTGCCCGCCAACGAGATCGTCGGCCTGTTGCCCGGGGAGCTGTTCGTCCACCGCAACGTGGCCAATGTGGTGGTGCATACGGACCTGAACTGCCTGTCGGTGTTGCAGTACGCGGTGGAGATTCTGAAAGTCAAGCACATCATCGTGTGCGGCCACTACGGTTGCGGCGGCGTGCAGGCGGCGCTGCACAACCAGCAGCTGGGGCTGATCGACAACTGGCTGCGGCATATCCAGGATGTGCGCGACAAGCACCACACACTGATCGACCTGTTCCAACAGCAGGAGCGCACCGACCTGCTGTGCGAACTGAACGTGCTGGAGCAGGTGATCCACGTGTGCCAGACGACGATAGTGCGCGACGCCTGGCGCTCGGGGCAGAAGCTGACCGTCAACGGCTGGGTATACGGCCTCAAGGACGGGCTGGTGCACGACCTCGGAATCTCCATCACCCACCCGGGGGAGATCGCGGAAATCTACCACAGCGCGCTGACCAATATCGCCCAGCGGGACAAGGAGTAGCGACTTCAACGGCGATTTTCCTTAATATCTTCCGTCCACTAATTCCAAAGACCCGGCCGCAGCCGGGTTTTCTGTAGATGACCGGGGGAACAATGGCCGAATACCGTGTTTGGGAATGTCAGATCTGTGGCTGGATTTACGATGAAGCCAAGGGTTGGCCCGAGGACGGTATAGGGCCCGGCACCCGCTGGGAGGATATCCCCGACGACTGGTGCTGCCCGGAGTGCGGCGCGGCCAAGGAAGACTTTGCGATGGTCGAGGTGGCGGCGCCGCAGTCCCAGGCAGCGCCCCCGCGCGCCCCCGCCCCGGCCGAAAGCGCCGCGCCCACCGCTTCCGCCAAGCCGGCCAGCTACCGCATCTGGGAGTGTATGGTGTGCGGCTGGACCTACGACGAGTCCAAGGGCTGGCCGGAGGACGGCATTGCCCCCGGCACCCGCTGGGAGGATATCCCCGACGACTGGTGCTGCCCCCAGTGCGGCGTGGGCAAGGAGGAATTCGACATGGTGCTGGTGGCCGAGGTCGAAGCCCCGGCCGAACCGGCGCCGGCGCCGGCACCGGCCGCCGCGCCGCAGGGCGACCCGCTGGTAATCGTCGGCACCGGCCTCGCCGGCTACAACCTGGCGCGCGAATTCCGCAAACTGGACAAGCGCACCCCGCTGCTGCTGATCACCGGCGACGACGGCACCTTCTACTCCAAACCGCTGCTGTCCGCCTCCCTGGCCCACGGCAAGACGCCGCAGCAACTCGCCAGCGCCTCCGCCGAGGAGATGGCCCGGGAGCTGGGCGCGGAGATACTGGTGCACACCCAGGTGACCGATATCGACGCCCAGTCCAGGACCCTGACCCTGGTACCGGACAACGGCAGCCACAGCGCCGAACTGCGCTACCACAAGCTGGTGCTGGCCACTGGCGCCGGCTGCCGCCCGCTGCCGGCGATCGACGGCGACGGCCACGCGCGCCTGTTCCGCATCAACAGCCTCGGCGACTACCACCGCTTCCGCACCGCCCTGGTGGGCCGCCGGCGCGTGCTGCTGCTCGGCGCCGGCCTGATCGGCTGTGAATTCGCCAACGACCTGATCCAGGCCGGCTTCGAGGTGGAGATGGTGGATCCGCTGGACTGGCCCCTGGCCACCCTGCTGCCGGAGGCCGCCGGCCGCGACCTCCAGCGCGCCCTCGAAAGCCGGGGAGTGCGCTTCCACGGCAACGCCCGCGTTGCGTGCCTGCAGCGCCGCGGAACCGGCCTCAGCGCGCAGCTGGACAACGGCGAACGACTGGACGCGGATGTCGCGCTGGCGGCCCTGGGCCTGCAGGCCAATACCGGCCTCGCCGAGGCCGCCGGCCTCGAGATAGGCCGCGGCATAGCGGTGAACCGCCAGCTGCAGACCAGCGACAGCAACATCTACGCCCTCGGAGACTGCGCCGAGGTGGACGGCCACCAGCTCTACTTCGTGGCCCCGCTGATGGCCTGTGCCCGCGCACTGGCCCAGACCCTGAGCGGCACACCGACGCCGGTGTACTACGGCGCCATTCCGGTCGCGGTGAAGACCACGCTGCGCCCCACCACCGTCTGCCCGCCGCCGGCGGGGGCCGACGGCGGCTGGCATATCGGCAGCAACGAGGGGGGCGTACAGGCGGAGTTCCGCACCGGCGACGGCCGCCTGCTCGGCTTCGCCCTGACCGGCTCTGCGATCGCCGCGCGGGACAAGCTCGCCGCCGAGTGCGCGCCGCTGATGGACGACTGACCCGCAATTCCGATTGTCACGTAGGAGCGGCCCATGGCCGCGATCGGACCATCGGGTTGCCCCGAAAATCGGTCGCGGCCAAAGGCCGCTCCTGGCCCCGCCGGGGCAAAACGCGCAATAGCGGCACTTTTACCGTAGAATGGCCGCCAGCATCGCAACTGCACAAAAATCCATCGACGGTATGAGCACAGAGAGCAATCAAGCCATTGTCCCCTCCGCCCAGCAGAGCCGCGCCCTGCGCGACACCCTGGGCCACTTCGCCACCGGTGTCACCGTAGTCACCACCCGCGACGCGGAGGACAAGCCCGTGGGCATGACCGTCAACAGCTTCAACTCCGTCTCCCTGGACCCGGCCCTGGTGCTGTGGAGCATCGACAAGCAGGCTCTCGGCTACGAGGCCTTCACCCAGCGGGAGCACTTCGCGGTGCATGTGCTGAAGGCCGACCAGCAGCATATCTCCAATCTCTTCGCCGGCCGCGGCGCCGACAAGTTCGGCCAGGTGCACTGGCACCCGGGCCCCTGTGGAATACCGCGACTCGACGACTGCGCCGCCTATTTCCACTGCCGCCGCGTCCAGTGCATCGACGGCGGCGACCACACGATACTGCTCGGCGAAGTGCTGGAGTTCTCGGCCACCGGCGGCGAGCCGCTGGTCTTCCACCGCGGCCGCTATCGCGCCCTGGCCGGAGACTGAGCCGGATAGGATTTCCACCTGTAGGATGGGCAAAGGGGCGCGGCGACCTGCCCGTTGTCGGGCAGCCGTGATGGCACGCTTCGCTTTGCCCACCCTGCGCGACCGAGTCCGACTATCAACTGAGTCATTTTTAGCGCCAAATGATCTAAAAATGACCGATTTGCATGGTGGCGCTGTAACCCTAGCGTCATACTTCATAGGCAGGCTGACACTGACGAAGCCACCAGGTCGGTAATCATGCAGACACCCGGCACCCTCTTCTGTTTCGCCCACCGCGGCTACCGCCAGCGGGCCACCGAGAACACCCTGCAGGCCATAGCCCACGCGCTGGAGTTCGACGTGGACGGCATAGAGGTGGATATCTGGAATGTGGGCGGCCAGCTGCTGGTCAAACACGACCGCCGCCTGGGCCGCCTGATCGCCGGCAGTGAACTGCTCACCGACATGTGCCCGGAAGCGCTGCGCGAGATGCTGCTGCCCTGCGGCGGCCGCGTGCCCACACTGCGCGAGGTGCTGGAAGCAGTCGGCAACAACGCGCAGCTGAATATCGAACTCAAGGGCCCCAACTGCGCCGCGCTGGTGGCCAGCGAACTGGAATCCTATGTCTGCGACAGCGGCGCCTGCTTCGAGCAGTACCTGATCTCGTCTTTCGACCACCGCCAGATTTACGAGAGCCTGCAGCTGCTGCCGGAAGTGCGCCGCGGTGTACTGATCGATGGCATCCCGCTGGATCTGGCCGCCTGCGCCGAACCGCTGAAGGCCTACTCCATGCACCTGAGCCTGGACTTCGCCGATCCGGAAATGATCGCCGACGCCAAGCGGCGCGGCCTGAAGAGCTATGTGTTCACCGTCAACAACCCCGAAGACCTGGCCCTGGTCGCGTCCATGGGCGCAGACGGCGTCTTTACCGACGAACCGCAGATGGTGATGGACTACAACGCGCGGGCGACCGCGGAGATGCTGTTGCAGCAACAGAGGCTGACCGGCGACAGCGATCTGCCGCAGGTGCCGTAACCGGATCGGTCGGCAGGAGCCTGCTCGCAGCGAATATTCCGCGCCTTGGTTCCTGTCATTCGCCTGCGAGCAGACTTCTACAAAAAAGCCGGCACAAAGTGCCGGCTTTTCTGCGATTGGAGTCAACGAAAGGCTTAGAAATCCGCACTCGCGCGCAGATACCAGAAGCCGCCGTTAAAGCCAAACGGGGAGGTGAGGGACTGGCGAACACCTAGGATTCGCAGAATAGGATCTGCCTCATCATCCGGTTGCACGTCGAAAATGTTCTCTCCGCCAACGGAAACCTTGTAGTTATCGGCTATGTTGAAAGTTGCCTCCAGATCCACCAGTACCTCTCCACTGTAGGTCGCCGGGGCAGAGCCAAAAAGACCGCCGGTGGATTCCCAATCACTATAGCGATTAAAGCGCAGGTAACCGTTAAACAGATCACCGGTATCATAGTCAAACGTCAACGTGGTGCGATCGCTCGGCACTTGATTTTCCAGGTCATACACGCGCAACTCGTTGATCGTGTTTTCCGCGACGCGGGTAACCTCCTGCTGGTTGTGGTTGTGGCGCAGGTCCACGGTTAACAGATTTCCCGCGATTTCGAAGTCACTGGTAATGGCCAAGTCTATACCGCTTACCTCAGAGTCGTATGCGTTCACAAAGTAGTTGACATTGCCTTCGAAAAACTGAGCGGCGTTTGTAACCCCTGCAGCTGTTAATAGATCCAGCTCATTGACACCATCGGTATCATCACCCTCGCCGTTGCCAATCGTGTGGTTGCGCAGTGCCAAGCGGTTCTCGATATCGATGTTGTAATAGTCGATGGTGATACTGGTGTTATCGAATGGCGTGATCACTGCGCCAAGCGTAAAGCTGGTGGACTCCTCCGGTACCAGCGGTACTGAGCCAAAAGCCTGTGCTACCGGATGATCGACGGGATAGGTACCGTTCGGAACAAGGTTGCCCTGCGAATTCGCCGTTGTGGTCACGTTCAGCGTATTAACCTGACCCGGCGTCGGCGCGCGGAATCCGGTGTTAGCCGTTGCGCGCAGCGCAAAGCGCTCATTGAAGTCATAGCGAGCGGATAGTTTCCAGTCGGAAGTGGAGCCGAACTGATCGAAGTCCTCATAGCGCAGTGCTGCTCCCAGAGTCAGCTGATCGGTCACATCCGCTTCCAGGTCCACATAGGCCGCGGCGCTATCGCTGTCGTAGCTTCCTGCAGCCTCCACGGGGAAGCCCTGAAAGCCGTCGGAGCCTTCACCGAAGTAGTTCGCAGTAGGTGTGCTGGCGCGAGAGGCCTCGTCACCGGCAGCGATTTTATAGGTTTCCCGCCGCCACTCGGCACCGAACGCCAGGTTCAGCGGCGACGCAAACATCGCCATATCGATCGGCTTGACGAAATCGGCATTCAGGCTCGTTTCTTCCTGAGTCAGGGTTCCCGGGTTGAAGGAGGTTGGAGATAGAGCACCCAGGCTCGGGTTGATAGAGCCCTCCAGCACGTACTCCACTTCGTTTTCAGCAGTGCGCGCGCGTATATCCCAGCTCAGCCCGTTGTCCAGTTCACCGCGGGCACCAAACACGACGGAAATGTCACTGATATTCGCACCGAACTGTGGGTTGTAGCCGCCCGGGAACATCGTGTAGATCGGGTTGCGCAGTACATAACCACTGGGACTCGAAGCATCGGCAACCAGTAAATCGGACGGACTCATGCCTTGAGCCACAATGCTATCAATCAACGACTGTGGGGCCGGGTCAGGCAGAAAATCGCCGTCGGCATCTTTCTGCAAGGTGGGGCGGGCTTCGATTCCATATTGCGGATCCACCACCGGATTACGATAGAAAAAATCCGAGATAGTCTCGTTGTCGGAGTAGCCGAAGTTGCCGTACAGCTCGACGCTGTCACCGATGTCGTAGCCAGCGTTAACAAAAAGCTTGGTCGTCTCCACCTCCGGATCGCCCCAGCGCTGGCCGAGGCCGTCAAGCGGCACCTGATCCACCCCAACTGCGGCACCGACAGCCGCAGCGCCGGCATGAGCCTCACCGCGGGAGGTTTTGTCCGCAGTTGAGTGCTCTATAGTGGCGTTGACGAATCCGTTCTCGCCGAGGCCGAATCCGGCGTTGGCCGCCAGGCTGGTGCGGGTACCGTCGCCCTCGAAGTACTCACCGGTCTGCGCGGACACGCTGATACCCTCGGCGTCGTCTTTCAGCACCACGTTGACCACACCGGCGATCGCATCGGAGCCGTACTGGGCCGAGGCGCCGTCGCGCAATACCTCCACCCGCTCGATGGCCATGGACGGGAGTGCGGCGAAGTCCACCGCCTGCGCACCCTGGTTGACGGTGCCCAGCGGCGCCAGCTGCAGGTTCACCAGCGCCGAGCGGTGGCGGCGGGTGCCGTTGACCAGTACCAGCGTCTGGTCCGGGGACAGGTTGCGCAGGGTCACAGGGCGGATAAAGGCGGTGCCGTCGGCGATCGGGAAGCGCTGGGTGTTGAACGACGGCGCTATCTTGGCCAGCGACTCGGTCAGGTCGAAACTGG
Source organism: Microbulbifer sp. ABF4_143 (assembly GCF_056160225.1). Classification (NCBI taxonomy): domain Bacteria; kingdom Pseudomonadati; phylum Pseudomonadota; class Gammaproteobacteria; order Cellvibrionales; family Microbulbiferaceae; genus Microbulbifer; species Microbulbifer sp. ABF4_143. The sequence goes on along the minus strand of NZ_JBSWWT010000006.1, from coordinate 193,071 downwards.
CCTGGTCCGCCAGATCGGCGCCGCCGACCAGATCCACCGGCGACAGGGTCTCTGTAGGAGAAACCCCCTCCTTTCGCGTACCAACGGTTACAACTTCCTCCATCACACCATGATCGGCTGATGGTGTTTGCTCCTCCTGTGCCAGCGCAGCGGAGGCGGGAATGGCGAGTGCAGCGGCAATTGCCAGAGAGAGTGGTTTAAAGGAATAAGTGTGCATTTATGCTCGTCCTCATCTGATTATCGTTATGTCATCGAGCATCGCCCTGTACCCAAAGGCGAAAGCATCTGATGTGCTTTATGTTCTTATTACACAAAAGTGTCGAGGCAGAATATTTCAATCGGAAAGTAGCTTCAATCCATCATTGCTCGACACGCAGAAATGGCAAATATGTCACACTGGAATGGTGCGCCACACAACGTCTGGCGCGGAATTAAACTGCGCGCAACAGCGCTATCAGCCGATCTCCCGCTCAAATTGGATGCGGTTCTACGTCAATCGCAGGGTCCGCGCGGCTGGAACTGCGTCGGCGGAGGTCTGCGGACACCGGCCGGCAACCACACTAGAGGCTGTTTCATAACGTAGCGAGCGGGTGACTGGTGGTGGCCGCCGGAGCGGAGGCACCGCAGTGTACAAGTAGTACATGAGGATGCCGAGCACCGCCGGACGCCGCCAGGTGCCCGTGTAGTAGTTATGAAACAGCTTCTAGTTGAATTTTCGGCGAACCGCGCCAAACACTTCAGTGAAACGGCATTGCGAAAACCAGGAAACTTAGAAAAATTTTTTGATACCTTCGGCAGAATTGAGTCCGACAGTACAGAACCAGCGCGCGGGCAAGGGTCTTTATTCGCCTGCGGGCGGGCTCCCACAAAAAAGCCGGCGCATTTGCGCCGGCTTTTTGCTGCGGAGCCTCGCTAGCTCTTCGCGGCGGAGTCCTCCTCTGTTTTTTCCTCTGCGGTCTGCTCCGGCTCCTCTTTTACCTGCAGCACCAGCGCTTCGTTGCGCAGGTCGGCGATGCGTTCGTAGTCGTAGCGGCTCAACTCGAACAGCTGCTCCCGATCGCCGCGGCGCACGAAGAAGCGGTCGTCCGCCTGCAGGAACTCATAGTCGAGTTCGCCGCTGTCGGTGGCGACCTTCAGTGCTACGGCTTCCGCTTCGGGCGCCTCTTCGACGGGTTTGGTGATGCGCAGGTTTTTCAGCGCAGTGACCAGTTGGCGGGCCTTGTTTTCGTCGAGCGGACTGTCGCCCTCGGCGAAGTGCCACTTGCCGTCGCGCTTTTCGAGCCGGTAGTCGGGGCCGGTGATGGCCTCGACCTCGCCCGCGGCGAGCAGCTTCTTGTCCAGCCAGCTGCCCGCCTGGGCGGGCAGCTCGTAGCTGTTCAGCTCGACGGCGTAGATGGCGTCGTCACCGGCGCGCCGCAGGTGCACCTTGCGGAATCCGGGAGAGGTACCGATAAACAGTTCCGCCAGCGGCTCCTCGCCGTCACCGTAGAGGCGCAGGCGCTTCTGGAATTTGTCCTCGGCCACCTCGAAACGCGCGTGGCTGGCGCCGCTGGTGGCCACCGGCCAGCCGGTTTTCAGCGCGCCCAGTTTGCCGAGTAGGGATTCCAGTTTGGCGCCGTCCGCCGGCAGGTCGTGGAGTGCCGGCAGCTGCCACTGATCACCGCTTTTCTGCAGCGTGACGCTGTCGTCGCCGCTGCCGATTTCCAGGCGCTGCAGCTGGCTCTGTTCCACGGCCAGCAGCGGCTCGCGCTGCTGCTGCATTTCCTGCTGGCGCTGCTCGCGCCAGAAAATGCCCGCGGCCAGCACCAGTTGCAGGGCGAGAAATCCACTCAGATAGAATTGCAGTTTCTTCATATCTCCTTCCTCCTCAGCCCGCGAGCAGTTCGCGGTATTTGCTCTGCCGCGCGCGCTTGCGCAACTGCTGTACCAGGGCCACCAGTCCCAGCGCCAACAGGGCGCAGATATAGTTCAGGTACTCCCAGAACAGCTGGGTGCCGTGCTCCATCGGCGGCAGGGTGCGGTTGAAGTGACTGCGGGAGCGGATGGACAACAGGCCCGCGTCCTCCAGCGCCCAGTCGACGCTGTTGGCCAGCAGCTGCAGCGTGTTCAGGTATTCGCTGCCGGCGGCGGAGCCGCTCATGCGCAGCACCTGGTCGCGCAGGAAGTCGTTGGAGGAGAAGAGAATGATGCGCGCGGATTCCGGCGAGCGGCTGATCTGCGCCGGCAGGGCTTCCAGTTTCGCCTCGCCCTCGGCCTTTTCCTCTCCGTCCTCGGCAGCCTCCTCCCGCTCCGCCAGCTGCTCGGCCAACAGCGGCGACTGCTTGTCGGCGAAGTAGGAGTCGAAGCGGCCGGCGCTGATTACGCCGAGCAACTGCGCGCCCGTCTCTCCCTCGGGCCTGAAGACACTGACGGCGCCGTCCACCAGCCGCGGCATCACGTCGGTGGAGCTGGACAGCCAGGCGCCCTCGGAGCTCTTCAGCAGCTCGGTGATCTGCCGCCCGGCGGACCTGTCCGCGTCAACGCTGATCGGCGAGGCCCAGCTCATGGTCGCCTGGGGCAGGTTGGCGGTGATCGGGTTGTCGCGGTTCAGGCCGTCGCCGCGCACGTCGACGAAATAGGGGTAGTCGAGCATGCGCAGCTCCTGCAGCTGGAAGCCGCCGATATTGCGTGTGACCGGCACCGGGAAGGCGCTGTTCTGCGGATCCAGCACCAGCTTGTCCTCTATCTTGAGGCCCATGTGTTCGAGCCACTTGTCGAGGCCGCTGTCCACCTTCGCCAGGCTCAGGTTGCGGTTGCTGAGGCTGGCGCTGTAGGGCGAGGTGGCCGCGATCACTGTGCCGCCCTGCATCAGGAACTGGTCCACCGCGTAGAGCTGCTTCTGATCCAGGTTGCGCGGCGACAGCAGCAGCAGGATATCCGCCTCGCCGGATACGCGGCCGTCGCTCAGGTCCTCGCGCTCGATATTCAGCTCGGCGCCAAGCAGCGTCTCCAGCTGTGTAAAGCGCGCGCCGCCGAAGCCGCCGTGGGCGAAGTCCCGCTCCGGCGCCACCAGCGCCACCGTCTTGGTGAAGCCGCTGGCGAAGCGCTTGATACCGGCCTCGAAGTTGCGCTCCAGGCTGTCTTTCTGCAGATCGTCGAGGGGTATCTGCACCACTTGGTCGCCTTTGGCCAGCGTCAGGTAGAAGTAGAAGGGTTCGCCGAACAGGCCGGCCGCCATCGGCTGGAAGCCGTAGTCGGCGGCTATCTGCTTGGCCACGGCGCCGCCGTCCGCATCGGGATCGACGAATTCGACCGACAGGCGCTCGCCGGCCTGCTGCTGCAGCGCCTCGGCCACCTCGCGCACCGACTGCTTGAAGCCTTGGAGCTGCTGCGGCAGGCGCTGGTCCGCGGAGACATAGGCGGTGAACTGCAGTTCGCCCTTGACCGTGTCGAACAGGTTGCCACCGGCCTGATAGCTCTGCAGCACCTTCTTGATCGCGCGGGTCAGGTCGTGTTCCGGGTTGCGCAGCTGTACGTCCACGTCCGTCTCGCTGTCGGCCTTGATCTCGATCAGGTCGCGGAAGCCGAGCACTTCGTGCTCATCGCCGTACTGCACCAGCACGTCGAAGTAGGAGCTGACGATGGAAGCCTGGTAGCGGTCCGCCACCTGGAAGGGTACCGGCGCTATGCCGTACTTCTGGTTGGCCTCCTCTTCCAGCTCCGGCTCCCGCACCGGGTCCACGAACTCGACGCGCACGCGGCCGTCGCCGGCCACCTCGTATTCCCTCAGCAGGTCGCGCAGCTGCGGCACCAGCGGCGCCAGCAGCGGGTGCGTCTTGGAACTGAAATAGCCGCGGATCAGCAGCGGCTCCTGCAACTGCGCCAGGTAGCCGCGGGTGGCCGGGGAGATGGAATAGAGGCGGCCCTCGGTCACATCCAGGCGCAGGCTGTGGATCTGCCCCAGCCACAGGTTGGCCCCCAGGGCGTTGGCCACCAGCAGCGCGGTCACCGTGCGCCAGCGGTTGCGGTTGGCGGCGTCGCCGCCGGCGGCCCAGCGCTCCCGCTCCAGCACCAGGGTGTTCAGGGCCAGGAAGACGGCCACCAGGCTCAGGTAATAGTAGAGATCGCGCAGATCGATCACGCCGCGGGTGATGGCGTCGAAGCGCGACCCGGTGCCGAGCGCGCGCAGCCACTCGGCGACGCCGCCGCCGAACAGATCCGTCAGTACCGGCGCGCCGAGCAGGTAGAAGAAGCCGCACAGGGCGCTGGCGACAATCAGGCTCACTATCTGGTTGCCGGCCTGGGCCGACACAAACAGGCCGATACTCAGGTAGGCGGCGCCGAGCAGGAAGGTGGCCAGGTAACCGGCCAGCACCGGCCCCCAGTCCAGCTCGCCGATCATCGCCACGGTCACCGGCAGCGGCAGGGTGATCGCCAGGGCGATGGCCAAGAGCGCCAGGCAGGCGAGGAACTTGCCGGCCACGAAGTGCCACAGGGGCGCGGGCATGGTCAGCACATGCTCCAGGGTGCCGCTGCGGCGCTCCTCGCTCCACAGGCGCATGGTCAGGGTGCTGCACAGGAAGATCAGCAGCAGCGGCATCCACTCGAACAGCGGCCGCACGTCGGCGATATTGCGCGCGAAGAAGGACTCGCCCCAGAAGAACACGAACAGGCTCACCGCCGCGAAACAGGCCAGGAACAGATAGGCCACCGGGGAGGCGAAGAACAGGGTGATCTCCTTGCCGGCGACGCGTGCAATCAGGCTCTTGTTGGACTTTTTGTCGAAATCGTCAGGCCGCATGGCTCAGTTCCTCCTTCGCTATCGCACCGGATTCGCTCACCTGGCGGAACAGGCTCTCCAGATCCCGCTGCTCCGGCTGCAGCCGGTAGAGCTGATCGCCGCCTTCGATCACGGTTTTGGCCACAGCCGCGCTGACTTTGCGCAGGGCCGCCTCGCCTTTCAGCACCAGGCGGTAGCCGCCCTTCTCCCGCAGCCCCTCCACCGACGCGATGCCGTCGACGGACTGCAGCTTGTTGGCTATGTCTGTGGCGGAAGTCTCCAGCAACAGGGCGTTGCTGGAACGCAGTTGATCCAGCTTCTCGTCCACCACCAGGCGACCGGAATTAATGATCAGCACCCGGTCGCACAGCGCGTCCACCTCCTGCAGGATATGGGTGGACAGGATCACCGTGGCCTCGCGGGATATCTCGCGGATCAGTGCGCGCATCTGCTGGGTCTGGGTCGGGTCCAGGCCGTTGGTGGGCTCGTCCAGGATCAGCAGTTTGGGCCGACCCAGAATCGCCTGGGCCACACCGACCCGCTGCTTGAAGCCGCGCGACAGGGTATTGATGGGCGCATCCAGCTTCGCCGTCAGCTCGGTGGCGCGCACCGCGCGGCGTATCTCTTCGCGCTTCTCATCGCCGGCCAGGCCCTTTAGCTCCGCCGCGTAGTCCAGGTAATCCGCAACCGTCATCTCCCCGTAGAGGGGCAGGTTCTCCGGCAGGTAACCCAGGCCGCGCTGAATCTTCTTCGCGTGCCGGGCCAGGTCCAGGCCGCCGATACGCACGCTGCCCGCGTCCGGCTCCAGGTAGCCCGACAGCATCTTCATGATGGTGGTCTTGCCGGCGCCATTGTGCCCCAACAGGCCGACGATCTCGCCTTTACCGATGGCGAAACTGACATTGTCTACGGCCTTGAAAGCGCCATAGCAGCGGCTCAGATGGCTGACTTCAAGCACCTTTTCCTCCTTATTTTCAGGTTTCTTCTGAGGTTGTTTCTGTGGACTTAGTGAGAACAGCAATCAGGGCGGCGGGCGCGCCGCCGGGGTGCGCTGGCACCGGATGGGAAAGAGAAACAGGGCAAGGCCCGCCCGCTGGGTGCGGCGAACCGGGCCAGAGCAACTGGCCTTGTGCGGGAAACTATCGCCGGCGCCGGCCACACGGCGCCCATCAGTCGCAAAAATCATTGTTCGCGGCGGACAGGCGGGGGATGCCCGTTAAAAACAAGGTTCAAACGATTGATTGGCGGTTAGATAGGGGCGTTTGGGGAAAGTTCAAGGAGGGGCGATGGCGGCTGGGGAGCCCCACAAAAAGAAATATCAACCAGATTGAAAATCCTGATTGATCCAATCAATAGCACCTCGAAATCTTGCTTCCCCAAATCAGGACTCCCCAAATCAGGACAGCCATCTAATAAGAGCCCTTTAGCAAATCATACAAATCAGGGACAGCCATCTTAAACCTCCAAATCAGGACAGCCACCAAATAAGAGCCCTTTCGCGCCAGAATGTTGCATTTCCGATTGCCTCGCCCAAAATACTGGTTATTCATACACATGGATGGATGAACAGATATGACACTCCCGCGCAAGTCACTGATTTCTCTGGAGACAACCCCCTACTACCACTGTGTCTCCCGCTGCGTGCGTCGCGCCTTTCTGTGCGGACGGGACGAACGTACCGGACAGTGCTTTGAACACCGGCGCCAGTGGATCGAGGATCGGCTGCTGGAACTGGCTCAGGTATTCGCGCTGGACATCTGCGCCTACGCAGTGATGAGCAACCATTACCATGTGGTACTGCATGTCAATAAGGCACAAGCAACCGGCTGGGATTTGCGCGAAGTGGTGGAGCGCTGGCACCGGCTCTGCAAGGGCAGCCTGCTCTCCCAGCGCTTTGCCCGCAACGAGGTCCTGAACAAGGCTGAGCTGGCACGGCTTGAGGAGGTGGCGGAAGTGTGGCGGGAGCGGCTGATGGATATCAGCTGGTTCATGCGCATGCTGAATGAGTCCATCGCCCGCGAGGCCAACCGGGAGGACGGCTGTTCCGGCCGTTTTTGGGAAGGCCGTTTCAAATCCCAGGCACTGCTCGATGAAAGGGCTCTGGCTGCCTGCCTGGCCTATGTGGATCTGAACCCGATCCGCGCGAAAATAGCGGACACACCGGAAGCATCGGACCACACCTCTATCCAGCGGCGCATCTCTGCGGCTAAAGGCGGCAAGCAGCCGGACCAACTCTTCCCTTTCGCCGGCAATCCTAGGAAACCCATGCCGGCGGGGCTGCCTTTCCGGTTGCAAGACTATCTGGAACTGGTGGACTGGAGCGGGCGCTGCCTGCGTGAGGACAAGCGCGGAGCCATCGAAAACACGCTGCTACCGATTCTCGACCGACTGCAGATAGACCCTCGGCACTGGCTCTACCTGAACCGCAACTTCCAAAGCCGCTTCAAGTCTCTGGTAGGCGCCGCTCACTCGGTGCGCAGTGCCTGTGAGCAGCTCGGCAAACGCTGGGTCCATGGAATTCTCGACTGCGAACGCTATCTATCTCCGCCGACCACTTCCTAGAGTTTTATCTTTCTTTTAAAAAAGCCATCGCGGGCTTCTGCGAGGGCTGTTACATCCCAATAAAACTGTTTGGCGCAATTACACACAGGACCTCGGGTCTACTTACCTGAATAGACAGCTCCGGCAACAGAGCGGAAGTCTACCTACCGTTTTTTTAATTTATGGGTGTCCAGTTTTGGGGTTTTCCAGTTTTGGGGCTTTGGTGGGTGTCCAGTTTTGGGGGTCCAGTTTTGGGATTTATGGATGTCCAGTTTTGGGGAGATTGGTGGGTGTCCAGTTTTACCGTTTTGGGGCTTTACCGTTGGGGAGATTGGTGGGTATCCAGTTTTGGGGCTTTTAATTTATGGGTGTCCAGTTTTGGGGTCCATGGGTGTCCAGTTTTGGGGTTGGGGAGATTGGTGGGTGTCCAGTTTTGGGGAGGGGTGTCCAGTTTTGGGGAGTGGGGCTCTTTGGGGCTCCCGGAAAGTACCTCGCTGAACTGCTGAGGATGTCCCGGCAGCGCAGTCCGCACTCAATAGGTATCCCGCCCGGGTTTATCGTCCCCCTCCCCTTTAACCGGCGGCGAGTCCGGCGGCTTGTCCTCCCGCCTGTTCAACTCCCTATCCAGCAGTTTTTCACGGGTCTCCTCCAGCTCCCGTAACCGCTGCTGCACCCGGCCGTTGAAGGACTGCGGCGGGTATTCGCCCCGCTCGTCCAGGTCGCCGGCCTCGAGGCCGGTGAGCAGGGCCTGGGCCTGGTCCACGTCCGTCACCGCGTAGACGGCGAATTTTTGCGCGCGCACCGCCTCGACCACTGCATCTTTCAGCATCAGGTGCTGCACATTGGACGCGGGAATAATCACGCCCTGCTTTCCGTCCAGGCCGCGCGCTTTGCAGATATCGAAGAAGCCCTCGATTTTTTCGTTCACGCCGCCCACCGCCTGCACTTTTCCCAGTTGGTTGACGGAGCCGGTCACTGCCAGGCTCTGGCGCAGCGGTACCCGCGCGACGGCGGACAGAAGCGCGCAGAGTTCCGCCAGCGAGGCGCTGTCGCCGTCGACGGGGCCGTAGGACTGTTCGAACACCAGGCTCGCGGACAGAGACAGCGGCTGCGAGGCGGCGTAGCGGTTGGCGAGGAAGGACTGCAGTATCAGCACGCCCTTGGAGTGCAGGGGGCCGCCCAGTTCCGACTCGCGCTCTATGTCGACCATCTTACCGCTGCCGAGACGGGCGGTGGCGGTGATGCGCGAGGGGCGGCCGAAGGCCATATCGCCGAGCTGCACCACGGAGAGGCCGTTGATCTGGGCCACCTGTTCCCCGCCGGTATCGATCATCAGTATGTCGCGCTCGATGGCCTCCTGCATGCGCTCCTGCCACTGGCGCTGGCGGTGCTCGCGTCGCTCTACGGCCTTCTGCACATGGGAGGCCTCCACCTGTGTGGCCTCCTCGCGCCGGCACCAGTAATCCGCCTCGCGCAACAGGTCTGCCAGACGCTCGCCGTGCAGCGACAGTTTTTTCGCATCCCCCGCCTGGCGCGCGGCCTGTTCCACCAGCCGCGCCGCGGCCGCCTGCGAGACCGGATTGAGTTTTTCCCGCTTGGCGAAGGCGTGAATGCGCCGCGCGTAGGCGGCCACGCTGTCGCGTTCGCGCGCTATGTCTTCGGCGAAATCCGCGTAGACCTTGAACAGCTGTTCGGCCTCGGGGTCATGGGCTTTCAGCAGGTAGTAGAGCCAGCGCTCGCCGATCAGCACCACGTTCACGTTCAGCGGTATCGGTTCCGGCTCTAGAGTGGTGGTGGAAAGCAGCCCCAGCTGCAATTCCAGCGGTTGGATTTTCAGTTCGCGTGAGCGCAGTGCGCGCTTCAGGGTCTCCCACATAAAGGGCGTCATCAGCAACCTGCGGGCATCGAGTACCAGGCAGCCGCCGTTGGCGCGATGCAGAGATCCACCCTTGATCAGCTTGAAGTTGGTGCTCAGGGTGCCCATCTGCGACTCGTGTTCAATGCGCCCCAGCAGATTGGTATAGGTGGGGTTTTCCTCGTAGACCACCGGCGCGCCCCCGGCATCGGCGTTGTCCACCAGGATATTCACGCGGAAGCAGTTGAACTCCCGCGCGCGGATCAGTTTGCGCGGCGCTATGCCCTCCTTCTGCCCCTGTTCGCCGGCGTTGCGGAAGTCGTCGGCATTTTCGATCACGCCGCGCTTGATGTCCTCGATAAACGCCTGCACCTCGTCCAGATTCTGGTAGCGCCGGCGCAGCCAGTCGATGCGCTCGTCCAGAGTCAGGTGCAGGAACTCGCGATTCAGGCGCTTCAGGTCCCGGGCCAGCTTTTCGTGCCAGCGCAGCGCGCGGCCCAGGGTTTCCTTCAGGTCGACATTGACTTTTTCGATCTTTTCCTTGAGCCGCTGCTGCTCCTCTTCCGGCAGGTCGCCGAACTCCTTCGGGCTGAGGAATTCCCCATCCCGCAGTGGCCCTATGGTGTAACCGGAGGGGGTGCGCAGTACGCCGATGCCGATAGCCCTGGCGCGCTCCACCAGGTCCGAGAAGGCCTGCTCCTCGCGCTCTTCCAGTTGCTGTTTGAGCTCATCCTTGCGCGCGCGGTATTCGTCGCTCTTGAAGATGTCGGGAATGGCAACGAGCAGATGTTCGAGCAGTTCGTCGGTATCGCGGCGCAGCTGCCGCGCGGTGCCGGTGGGCAACACCAGTGCCCGCGGCCTGTGTTCGGCATGGAAGTTGTGGATATAGCAGAGGTCGGGGGCGGGCTCCTGTTTTTTCGCCCAGGCGCCTATGCGCTTTTTTACCAGCGCGTGCTTGCCCAGGCCGACGGAACCGGCCACATAGAGGTTGAAGCCGTTGCCGGACATGTCCAGCGCAAACTCCAGCGCCTCCAGGGCGCGGTCCTGGCCGAAGGGAGGGCTGTCGGCGTCTTCGCTCTTTGCGGGCTCGCCCTCTTCTCGCTGTTCCAACCACTCCAGCGGGCACCGCTGGTAGAGCTGTTCCGGTTTCAGGGGAGCTGGGTTCATGGGTGCGCCTGGAATTGGGATATTCTGCCGCAGGGGGCACGCTGCCCCGCGCCCACCCTACGGACAATCATAGACTCAGCCGAAATCCTGCTTCTCCATCCACGGAATTATCCGCTCGAAGGCCCGCTCGATATTCTCGATCGAAGTGGCGTAGCTGATGCGCAGCGCGTTGCGGCAGGACTCGCCAAAGGTGTCGCCGGCGATGGTGCAGACGCCGGTCTGCCGCAGCAGGCGCAGCGCCACATTGTTGCCGTTGACGCCCTCCGGCAGCGACGGAAAAAGGTAGAAGGCCCCCTCCGGCATATAGCCCTCCAGGTGCGGCGTCTGTTCCACCAGTTGCACCAGGCGGTCGCGCCTGCGCCTGTAGGTCTCGATAATGTCGTCGATAAAGCCGCGCTGGCCGCGCAGTGCGGCGACGCCGGCCCACTGACAGGGGGTGTTGGCGACAGTGGTGGTGAACATATGGTAGCGGCGCAGTTTCTTGATCGCGCCCTGGCTGGCGATCATCCAGCCGATGCGCATGCCGGCCATGCTGAATGTCTTGGAGAAGCTGCTGATGACCATCACGTGGTCGAGATCCGAGCAGCAGGAAAGCACACCGGCGTATTCCCGGTTGTCGTAGATCAGATGGTCGTAGACCTCGTCGCTGATCACATAGAGGCCGCGGTAGGCCGCCTCCTGCACGATTGTCTCTATGGTCTCGCGCGGGTAGACGGTGCCGGTGGGATTGCTGGGCGAATTCAGTACTATCGCGTGGGTCTTCTTGTCGATCGCGTCTATGACTTCCTGCGGGTCCAGCTGGTGGTTGTTCTCCGCGCGGGTGGGGATGTATTTGACCTCGCCGCCGTTCATACGGATCAGCGGCGCGTAGAGCATGAAGGACGGATCCGGCACGATAAATTCGCGCCCCGGGGCGGACATCGCAGTCAGCGCCAGGTAGATGGCCTCGGTGGCGCCGGTGGTCACGAGAATATTCTCCGGGGACAGCGCGCGGCCGTAGCGCTCGCCGTTGTACTCCGCCAGCGCGTCGAGCAGCTCCGGCAGGCCGGCGTCCATGGTGTAGCCGGTCTGCCCCGCCTGCAGCGCGTCCACCGTGGCCTGGATCACATGGGGCGGCGCCGGGGCATCCGGCTGACCGATGGACAGATGGATAACATCGTCCATGGTCGCGGCCAGGTTGACCATCTTGCGGATGCCCGGCACGGGTATCGTCAGCAGCGCCGGGTTCCAGACCGGGTCTTCGGACTCGTAGAAGTCGAAATCCAGCCGGCTCACGCCCTCTCCTCCGCCCCGGCGGCGCACAGCTGCGGGCGCCGGTCTGTCAGCGGCGCGGCCATCTGATAGGCCTGACCGGCGCGCAGCACGGCGGCGTCCTCGAAGCGGCGGCCGACAAACTGCACGCCGATGGGCAGGCCGTCGGCGGAGAAGCCACAGGGCACCGACAGCGCCGGTTGACCGGTGAGATTGAACGGATAGGTAAAGGGCGTCCACGAGGGCCAGCGGGTGCTGGGCCAGTCTTCGGGCACCTCGCGCCCGGCCTTGAAGGCGGTGATCGGCAGTGTCGGCGTCAGCAGCAGGTCGTAATTGCGGTGGAAGCTGGCCATGCGCTCGCACAGGGCCGCGCGTTCATTGCACGCCGCCAGGTAGTCGAGCATCGACAGCTGCGCCGCCTTGTCCGCCACCGCGACCAGCTGCGGATCCATCATCTCCCGCTGGCGCCTGCCCAGGTCGCGCAGCGCGTTGGCGGCGCCACCGTAAAACAGGTGGCCGAAGGGCGCCAGCGGATCGTCGAACCCCGGATCCACCTCGCTGACCTCGGCGCCGAGGGACTGCATCAGTCTCGCCGCCGCCTGCACCGCCGCCTCCACCTCGCGGTCCACCTGCACATAGCCGAGGGCCGGGCTGAAGGCGATGCGCACACCTTGGAGCAGTTCGCGCGGCTCGCCCTGGATCTCCGCCAGATAGTCGATACCGCGCCTGGGTATCGCCTGGGTGTCGCGGATATCGGCCTCTGTGAGCACATTCATCATCAGCGCGCAGTCGGCCACCGTCCAGGTCATGGGGCCGGCGTGGGCCAGGGTGCCGAAGGGGCTCGGCGGCCAGTGCGGTACCTCGCCGAAGCTGGGCTTGAGGCCGACGACGCCGCAGAAACCGGCGGGAATGCGGATGGATCCGCCGGCATCGGTGCCGAGCGCCAGCGGGCCCATACCCAGCGGTATCGCCGCCGCGCTGCCGCCGCTGGAGCCGCCGGCGGTCTTGTCGGTATTCCAGGGGTTGCGGGTCACGCCGTCGATCGGGTTGTCGGTGACCCCCTTCCAGCCGAACTCGGGCGTGGTGGTCTTGCCCAGGGGCACAGCGCCGTGGCGGTTCAGGGCCGCGACCGCCGGCGCCTCCTTGCCCAGGGTCGACTCGGGATCTATGGTGCGGGAGCCCTTGACCGTGGGCCACATGGGCGTCAAAAAGACATCCTTGATCGCCACCGGCACCCCGTCCAGTATCCCCTGCGGCTCACCGCGCTGGTAGCGTTGTTCGGATTCCCGCGCGAAGGCCAGACTGGTGTCGCCGTCCACCAGGCAGTAGGCGTTGACCGACGGATTGCAGCGCTCTATCCGGCGCAGCAGCGCCTCGGTGACCTCGACCGGGGAAAATGCCTTGTCTCGATACCCCGCGAGCAACCCCACCGCGCTCATGTGGACAAAATCACTCATGGGTATTCCCTCTTCTTTATTCGCTTCACTCCCCATCCTAGTACGCGGTGGCGCAGAATCTACGGATTGGCGTAGACTCAACCGCCCCGATCGCAGCACATAAAAATCGCGACACAGATCCCACACTCTGTGATGGCTTCAGGCTGCAGTCAGGTTCAGAACGATAAAGTGCGTGTCTAAACGCCCAGTGACGGGAAAACAACAGTGAACTCAAAGAGAAAAATGCTTCGAATCGCCGCCCTGACCCCGGCCGTGGCGGTGCTATTGTCGGCCGGTGGCTGCGCCACCATGAGTGAAGAGGAGTGCCTGGTCGCGGACTGGCGCGCGATCGGCTATGAGGACGGCGCCGCGGGCCTGCAGGTCACCCAGTTGGGCAAGCGCCGCGAGGCCTGTGCCGAGTACGGCGTGCGGCCGGACACCGCGGCCTACCGCGCCGGCCGCGACGAGGGCCTGCAGCTCTACTGCACCGAGCACCGCGGCTTCCGCCTCGGCCGCGCCGGTGGCAGCTACAACGGCGTCTGCCCGGCGGACCTGGAGGGACTCTTCCTGCACGGCTATCAGGCCGGGCGCGATATCTACCTGGCCTGGAGCGTGGTAAACCAGGTCTCCAACGCCATCGGCGAGCGCGAGCAGGAACGCGAACACATCCTCGACGATATCACCGAGATGAGCGCGCGCCTGATCAGCGACGAGGCCACCAAGGACGAGCGCGTGACCCTGCTGGCGGATATCGCCCGCCTGAAGGGCCGGCACACGGAACTGGGGCTGGAGATAGACGACCTGGAGCACGAGTTGGCGCTGCGCGAGGCGGAGTACCAGGAGGTGCAGGCGCGCTCGCCCTATCCGTAAGTCGGAACCCGGAGTGCCCTGTAGGAGCGGCCCTTGGCCGCGATCATCGGTCGGGCAAAGCGCAGGATCGACCGCGGCCAAGGGCCGCTCCTACCAGGGTGCGCCGGTATGGCTGCACCGCTCACTTCAGGATGCCGCTGGCCACCGCGCCCTGCAGCCTCTCCTCGATCACCCGCCAGAGCTCGCGGCTGCCATCGCCGATACGGCGGTTGATGTCGAGGACCTTTTCCTTCGGGATATTGTTTTCCCGCCACGCGTGGCCCCCGCCGAGCAGATTGTGCAGCAGCGGCGGCACCCGGTCGATGGCGCGGGCATAGCGGGATTCCGCGCTCTCCCCGGCCTCGAACTCGCACCACAGATCGAAATACGCGTCGCCCATGCCATCCGGCAGCAGTGCGAGCAGGCGCCGCACACCGGCCGCCTCGGCCTCTTTCCGCCGCGCCGTTTCGCTCGCATAAACGATGGTGTCGCCGGTATCTATCTCGCCCAGATCGTGGATCAGCAGCATCTTGATGACCCTGTCGATATCCACCGGTTCGTTGGCGAAATCCTTTAGCATCAGCGCGGCCAGGCAGACATGCCAGCTGTGCTCGGCGGAATTCTCCCGCCGCTCGAGACCGACCGGCTTGGTCTTGCGCAGCACCGCTTTCAGTTTTTCGATCTCGACGATGAAATCCAGGATCTGCTCGATTTCTTTCACACCTAGGGAACCTCTGAATAATTCCCCGACTGTAGGAGCCTGCTTGCAGGCGAATGCCGGGGAGCCTTCGGAGCTGAAAACATTCGCCTGCAAGCAGGCTCCTACAAGCTCTTTTCATCGAACAGCGGTTGCGGCATGGCGACGCCGAGTTTTTCCGCCCAGGGCGCCAGGTCCTGCATGATCGTCGGGTACAGCTCGACACCATCGCGCAGCTGTTTTTCCCGCAGGCTCCAGGCGCGCTGGCCGGGCACACGCACCGGGGCCTCGCCATCGCTGCGGTTCCGCTGCCAAAGATCGCAGAGCGCGCTTGTCTGGCGCAGGAAATCCGCGTGCGCGCCGAAGGCGCGCGGATCTATGACCTGTAGAAATACCGAGTTGGCCTCGTCGTCGCCCTGCGCCGATTCGTCGGCGCGGCCGTAGCCGCCGAGTGCCATCGACAGCACTTCCAGCATCGCCGACAGGGCCGCGCCCTTGTAGCCGTGATCGGCGCCGCCCACAGGCAGAATACTGCCGCCGTTGTCGAAGTCCGCCGGGTCGTCGGAGAGGTTGCCGTCGCGGTCCTTCAGGCAGCGGCTCGGCATCTTCCTGCCCTCGCGCGCGGCGCGCGCCACATAGCCGCCGGCGGTCACCGACATGCTGATATCGAACAGCAGCGGGTAGTCGCCGGCCGGCGCGGCGAAAGCGAGGGGATTGGCGGAGAAGAGCGGATCGCGGCCGCCCTGGGGGGAGACTGTGTTCTCCGCCGGCGTGGAACAGGTCAGCATCGCGACACAGCCCGCCTCGACGACCGGCGGCAGATAGGCGGCCAGGCAGGCGATATGCTGGCTGCGGCGGATGGTCGCAGTGACCACCCCCTGCTCCGGCACGCGCGCCAGGGCCTGGGCCAGGGCCCGGGTCAGCACCCAGGGGCCGGGCAGGAATTCCGCATCCCAGTTGAAGCAGTTGCCGCGGTCGGCCAGCACCCGCACCTCCCCGTCGCGCCGCGACTCGCCGTCTCGCAGCCAGCGCAGGTTGCTCGCCACCCGGTTCAGGCCGTGGGTGGTGAAGCCGAGCAGATCCGCCTGCAAAAACACTTCCGCCATGACCCGGGCGCGCTCTGCGGCCAGGCCGGCGCGCTGAAAAAGCCTGCTGGCGAATTGTTCGAGTTCGTTTGCGTCGTAGCGATGGTGCATGGATTTTCCCCGGTGAATTTGCTGGTAGCCTATTTGCGCGCGCATACGAGTTTTGCTCCGGCGCCGCACATCTTCGCGGTGCCCTCGGCCCCTACAACCCCGCCGCTAGTCGCGCACTTTTCCGCGCAGCGCCTTTATCTGACCGCGCCGGGTCTTGCTCTGCAAACGCCGCTCCTTCGCGCCGCGGCTCGGCTTGGTGGGAATGCGCTTCTTGAAGCCCACATTCGCCTTTTCTATTAGCAGGCGCAAGCGCTCCAGCGCATCCGCGCGGTTCTTTTCCTGGGTGCGGAAGCGCTGCGCCTTGATCACGACGATACCGTCGGAGGAAATGCGCCGGTCGCGCAACTGTAGCAGCCGCTGCTTCAGCGCCTCCGGCAGCGACGAGGCGCGGATATCGAAACGCAGGTGGACGGCGCTCGCCACCTTGTTGACATTCTGGCCGCCGGCGCCCTGGGCGCGCACCGCGCTCAATTCTATTTCGCCGTCGGCGATCTGCAGTCTTCCAGAAATTTCAATCATGAAAAAAAGTGCGTATATTCGCCCACCTTCTAAAATGCGCCTTTGACTATGCTGAGGGAATCTCCAAGTCTAACAGGCGCAAATACAAACCTCGATCCGCCGCGCCCCACAGGAAATCGCGAATGACGCCACAGCCGCCCGCAGAAAAAGCCCATTTCAATCCTCCGGTGTTCTACACGGCCACCGGCATACTGCTTCTGCTGGTCACCTACGCGGTGCTCTTCGCCGCCGACGCCACCGCGCGCTTCCAGTCGCTGCAGGCGGCGATAGTGGCCAACCTCAGCTGGTACTACGTGCTGCTGGTGGCGGTGATACTGATCAGCGTGACGGTGATCGGATTCTCCAAGTTCGGCGACATCAAGCTGGGGCCTGAGCACGCCGAGCCGGACTACAGCTACGGCTCCTGGTTCGCGATGCTGTTTTCCGCCGGCATGGGCATAGGCCTGCTGTTTTTCGGCGTGGCCGAGCCGGTGATGCACTACCTGTCGCCACCGGCCGGCGAGACGGGCACGGTGCAGGCGGCGCGCGAGGCGATGGTGTTGACCTTTTTCCACTGGGGGCTGCACGCCTGGGCCATCTACGCGATAGTCGCACTGATACTGGCCTATTTCAGCTACCGGCACAAACTGCCGCTGACCCTGCGCTCGGCGCTCTACCCGCTGATCGGCGAGCGCATCCACGGCCCCATCGGCCACGCGGTGGACGTGTTCGCGATTGTCGGCACCGTGTGCGGCGTGGCCACTACCCTCGGCTACGGCGTGCTGCAGATCAACTCCGGCCTCAACCACCTGTTCGATATCCCCATGGGCACAGGCCCGCAGGTGGTGTTGATCGTCGTCACCACGATTCTCGCCACCGTCTCCGTGGTTATGGGGCTGGATGTGGGCATCAAGCGGCTGTCGCAACTGAACATGACCCTGGCCGCGCTGCTGTTGCTGATGGTGCTGCTGCTCGGCAGCACCGTCTATCTGCTGCAGACCTTCGTGCAGAATATCGGCAGCTATCTGTCGGTGCTGGTCGGGCGCACCTTCAACCTCTACGCCTACGAGCCCACCGACTGGCTCGGCGGCTGGACCATTCTGTACTGGGGCTGGTGGATGTCCTGGTCGCCGTTTGTGGGGCTGTTTATCGCGCGTATATCCCGCGGGCGTACCATCCGCGAGTTTATCGTCGGCGCCATGCTGGTGCCCGCCGGCGTCACCCTGCTGTGGATGACGGTGTTCGGCAACTCCGCCATCCATATGATCCTGAACGAGGGGCTGACCTCCCTCGGCGAGGTGGTGAGCAGGGACCAGTCGCTGGCGCTGTTTCAGTTTCTGGAACAGTTCCCGATGTCCGGTTTTTTTTCCTTTGTCGCGATACTGATGGTGGTGGTCTTCTTCGTGACCTCGGCGGACTCTGGGGCCATGGTGGTCAATATGCTCGCCTCCCACGGCCGCGACGACACGCCGCTGTGGCAGCGGGTCTTCTGGTGCGGGCTGATCGGCGCCGTGGCGATCGCGCTGCTGCTGGCCGGCGGTCTCAGCTCGCTGCAGACGGCGGTAATCGCCAGCGCCCTGCCCTTTTCCATCATCCTGGTGGCGGCCACCTACGGGCTGATCACCGCGCTGCGCACCGACACCGCAAAGCGCGATGCACAGAGTGCGCCGGTAGCGCCGATCACTGTCCGCAACCCGGTGTCCTGGCAGCGGCGCCTGAAGAATCTGGTCAGCCTGCCCTCGCTGGACGAAGTGCGCGAGTATATTCGCGAAGTGGGCGAGCCGGCGCTGCGGGAATTTGCCGGCGAAATGGAAAAAAACGGCTTCTCCGCAAAAGTCAACCGCAACAAACACTCGGTATACCTGGAGGTCTTCCAGGGCGAGGAGGTGGATTTCGTCTACGGCATACACCCCAAGGCACACCTGAAACCCAACGCCCTCAACCCGGACGCGGAACTGGACGACGATGTGGACGACGGATCGCCGGAAAAATATTTCCGCGCCGAGGTGCACCTGCAGGAGGGCGGCCAGGACTACGACGTGATGGGCTGGACCGGTGACCAGCTGCTGGCGGATATCCTCGCCCAGTACGAGCGGCACCTGCAGTTTCTGCACACGGTGCGCTAGGGTTTTCACAAATCAAATTTTTTTCATTAACCCGCCGATTCCCGGGGCGATCCCGCCGGCGCGAAGTGGATGACCGGCCGGGCGCAGAAAAAACCAGTGACCACTTCTAATATCTGAGTCAGATCCGCTAGTATGGTGCGGTTCCTGGCGCCCCGGGTTGAAACCACCAGCCGGTTTCGCCCCGGGGCGCGAGAGGTACGGGAATAACAACAATAACGAAGCGCGCTCTCCGCGAATTCCCTCCTCGCCGGCGGGCGCGCATCCGCGACAAGGAGAAGACCATGTCCAACGCGAAGCGCAGCCTCGCTGCCGCCATTGCACTCGCATCCATCAGTTCACTCGCATCCGCCGACGAGGCGCCCTTTTCCCAGGTGATCGCCTTCGGTGACAGTCTGACCGATGTCGGCAATGCCGGTATCTTTACCAGTGGCGACAACAAACAGGCCGCCATCAGCCTGATGTCGCAACAGCTGGGCCTGGGCCCGGTCACGCCCTCCTGCGCCGGCCTCTACCTGTGCCTGCCGGAGGTGGACCCAACCCTGAGCGAGGCCGAACTGCTGGCATCCGCCGAGGCGCAGGTCCGCGCAGCGCTGCCCAACGTCGGCGGCGGTTGGGCCGTGGGCGGCCACCGCGCCGCAGACGTGCTGCTGAACCTACTCGGCACCCGCGGTTACCTCGACTACCTGAGCGAGCGCGGCCTGACACTGGACGTCAACGCACACAGCTTTGCCAGCGCACTGCTGCCGGATGCCACCCGCGACACCAGCACCGGCCTCTACGCCGATCTCGAACTGCTCGGCCTGCTGTTGCAGGGCCCGGCCAAGGTGGCCGAACTGCGCGCGGCGGCGGAACAGCACCGCGCGATGGGCGACGACACCACCGCCGACGCCTACGACGCTCAGGCCGACGGACTGCAGGCGCAGATAGACGCCGCGCCGGCGGCGATCGTCGCCGACTCAGGCGTGACCGGCAACCCGCACCCGGCGGGCCGCGGCTATCTGGAAGTGAGCGGCGGCACGGCCGACGCCAACGCCCTCTACTGGGTCAACGGCGGTGGCAACGACCTGCTCAGCGGTTTCTCCGCGGTGCTTTCCGGCGCCATCGACACAGACCAGTTCGCAGCCAATGTGGGCCTCGCGGCCACGATGCTGGCGGACAGTACCCGGGCCCTGTCCGACGCCGGCGCCAACTATATACTGCTGTCCAATGTGCCCGACGTGAGCAAGACTCCGGGCATGTACGCCGCCGCCAGCCAAGCGGTGTACGCCAGCCCCGAAGCCGCGCAGCTGGCCGACGCCGTCGCCGCCGGCCTGATGACCCAGGAAGACGCAGACGCGCAGCTGCAGGCGGCCATCGACAGCACCCTTGCCCAGGGCGCCGCCGCCGCGGACGCGTTCAATAGCACCCTGCTCGCGACCGCCGGGGATATCGACGGCGTGCTGATGGTGGATATGGCCGGCGTGCTCAAGGTGTCCCTCGACAACGCTGCAACGCTCGGCTTCTCCGCCGAGTTCGATCAGACCAACTTCTGCTACGACGGCAGCGGCGGCTGTATCGAACACCCGGTCTACGGCATCAACGGCAGCTCCGCGGACGACAGCAAGCTGATCTTCAACGATGCCGTGCACCCGACCCAGGCGGCGCAGCAGATGCTGGCCGACTACTACACCGCAGTGGTGAATGCGGCGCAGGTCGCGGGCCAGCTGCCGGATATCGGCGTCCAGGCGGCGCGCACCCACACCAACACCCTGGATGAGAGCCTCGCCGGCGCCCGCTACCGCGAAGCGCAAAGCGCTGTCTTCGCCGGCACAGTGTTCGGCAACACCGATTTCGACAGCGCCCTGGCCCCCGGCAGCAGCGGCGACAGCGACGCCAACCTGATCGGTGCCACCTATGCGCTGCGCAACAACCTGGAACTGGGTTTTGCCCTCAGCCGCGCCGACATCAATCTGGACAACGAGCGGGCCGCGATGGAATCCACGGCCACCAACTACAGCCTGTTCGGCCGCTTCCACCGGGATGTTTTCTTCGTCGACGCCAGCGCGACCCTGACCGACGTCGACTACGACAAGGTCAGCCGCGCCTTCCGCCTCGGGGACAGCTTCGACGGCAGCCTGAACGCCAGCACCGCCGGCGAAAACCTGTCGCTGAGTGTGACCGCGGGCATCAACATCTCCAGCGGCGCGGCCCAGTTCGGCCCCTTCGCCAATGTCACCCGCGCGACGGTGGAAGTGGACGGCTACACCGAGGACGCTATCGACGGCTTTACCTATGTGGATGCCGGCGGTGTGGAGCGCGACCCATTCGGCATGCACTTCGCGAGTCAAGAGCGCCGCTACACCACCATGCGCATCGGCGCCTTCGCCAGCCGCACCTGGCAGGGCGTCAGCGCCTACGGCCAGATCTGGTACGAAGACACCACCGGCACCGACGACGACACGCTCGAGGTCGGCGTCAAGTCCATGCAGGGCAATATGAACGCGATGCCGAGCTATGCCAGCGAGGGCGTCGGCCTGTTCGAGGACGGCGCCGGCGCTATCGTCGGCCTGCGCTGGCAGGCGGCGGACGCCATCGCCGTCAACGCCAACCTGGCCGCGCGCCCGACCTCGGAATCCGGTTCCGTCAGCGTGAGCTACCGCTTCTAAGCGCCCCCCTTGCGCCCCCGCCCGGGGGCGCAGCCCCTCCCCTTCCTGTACCTGCGGCGCTCGCCTGCGAGCCACTCCCGATGCACAATATCCTGTGTTTTTTTTCGGGCAGGATGCGATGTTTAAACTGGAAACCCAAAGACTGATACTACGCCAACTCGGCGAAGACGATGCGCCGCTGATGCGCGCGGTGCTGAACGACCCGGATTTCCTGCGCAATGTCGGCGACCGCGGCGTGCGCAGCATCGACGACGCGCGCCGCTATATCGTCGACGGCCCCATGGCTATGTACCGGCGATACGGCTATGGCATGTACAAGGTGGAACTGAGGGGCGGCACCGCCATCGGCCTGTGCGGGCTGGTCAGGCGCGACGGCCTCGACGACGCGGATATCGGCTTCGCCTTCCTGCCGGACTATCGCGGCCGGGGTTACGCGCTGGAGGCTGCCGCAGCGGTGATGCAGGACGCCCGCGAACGGGTGGCCCTTAAGCGTATTGTCGCCATCACCCTACCGGATAACACCCCCTCCGTACGCCTGCTGGAAAAGATCGGCCTGCAGGCGGAAAGACGTATCACGCTGCCGAACGACAACGAGGAGCTGCTGTTGCTGGCCTGGAACGCGGCGGCCAAAGAAAATTTGCAGTAGCCGACCATAAAAAAGCGAGCGCACTCCTGAGGGGACGAGTGGCTCGCCAAGGGTGGAAAAGGTGAAAAAGCGCCTGCGGGGCGTGCCCGCCCCGCAGGCGCGAAGACTCAGTGCGCGCTGGCCTCGCCGGCCCCTTTCGGGAAGCGGATATGGGCCACCATCTCCTGCACATCCTTCGGCGCATCGGCAGTGAAGCGCGCCACCGCGATCGCCACGGCAAAGTTCACAATCATGCCCAGGGTACCGATACCCTCCGGCGAGATGCCGAACCACCAGTTGTCCGGGGTATTGGCCGCCGGGTTGATGAACTTGAAGTAGACGATATACAGCGCGGTAAAGGTGATACCGGAGATCATACCGGCGATGGCCCCCTCCTTGTTCATGCGCTTGCTGAAGATGCCGAGGATGATCGCCGGGAAGAAGGACGACGCGGCCAGCCCGAACGCAAAGGCCACCACCTGGGCGACGAAGCCCGGTGGATTGATACCCAGATAGCCGGCGATACAGATGGCCACCGCCGACGCGATGCGCGCGTAGCGCAGCTCCTGCTTGTCGGTGATATGCGGCATCAGGTTGCGCTTGAGCAGGTCGTGGGAAATCGATGTGGAGATCACCAGCAGCAGGCCCGCCGAAGTCGACAGCGCCGCGGCGACACCGCCGGCCGCCACCAGCGCGATCACCCAGGCCGGCAGATCGGCGATTTCCGGGTTGGCCAGCACCATGATGTCGCGGTCGATGCTCATCTCATTGCGCTCGTCGCCGGAGTAGAACATCTTGCCGTCGCCGTTCTTGTCCTCCCACGAAATCAGGCCGGTGCTCTCCCAGTTGGTTATCCAGCCGGGTGCCTCCTCATAGGCGGTGCCCTCGGCATCCGGACCGTTGATGGTGTCGATCATGTTCACCCGCGCAAAGGTCGCGATGGCCGGCGCGGTGGTGTACAGCAGCGCGATAAACAGCAGCGCCCAGCCGGCGGACTTGCGCGCGTCGCGCACCTTGGGCACGGTGAAGAAGCGCACGATGACATGGGGCAGGCCGGCGGTGCCCACCATCAGCGCGGCGGTGATAAAGAACACATCGATGGTGCTCTTGGTCCCCGAGGTGTACTCGGCGAAACCCAGTTCCGTCGAAAGCCCGTCGAGCTTGTCCAGCAGGTAGGTGCCGGAGCCGTCGTTCAGTTCCGCACCGAAACCGATCTGCGGAATCACGTGGCCGGTCATCATGATGGAGATAAAGATGGCCGGCACCAGGTAGGCGCAGATCAGTACGCAGTACTGGGCCACCTGGGTATAGGTGATGCCCTTCATGCCGCCGAGCACCGCGTAGAAGAACACTATCGCCATACCGATGATGACACCGGAGGTGATATCCACTTCCAGGAAGCGCGAGAAGACCACGCCGACGCCGCGCATCTGTCCGGCCACATAGGTGAAGCAGACAAACACCGCGCAGATCACCGCGACGGTGCGCGCGGTGTTCGAGTAGTAGCGGTCGCCGATAAAGGCCGGCACCGTGAACTTGCCGAACTTGCGCAGGTAGGGGGCCAGGCACAGCGCCAGCAGCACATAGCCGCCGGTCCAGCCCATCAGATAGACGGCGCCGTCATAGCCCATAAAGCTGATCAGGCCCGCCATCGAGATAAACGAGGCCGCCGACATCCAGTCCGCCGCCGTGGCCATGCCGTTGGCCACCGGGTTGACGCCGCCGCTGGCGACATAGAAATCGTGCGTGGACCCGGCCCGGGACCAGATGGCGATACCGATATACAGCGCGAAGGTGGCGCCGACAATCAGGAAAGTGAGGGTTTGGATATCCATGATCTGCTCCTATTGGCCGAACTCTTCTTCGAGCGCCTCTTCAAACTCTTCCGGTTCTTCGTGGTCCTCGTGCACATTGTACTTGCGGTCCAGCTTGTTCATCTTGTGTACGTAGACGACGATCAGCGCCAGGAATACATAGATGGACCCCTGCTGCGCAAACCAGAAGCCGAGCTTGAAGCCGCCGAGGCGGATCACGTTCAGCTCGTCGACCAGCAGAATGCCGCAACCGAAGGAGACCGCGAACCAGATGGCCAGCAGCGACAGCATCAGGCGCAGGTTCTCCTTCCAGTAGTCGTCCGCGTGTTGTTCGCTTTCGAAACTCATCGCTCTTCTCCCAAATAATTATCAGTGGTTATTGTTGTCGAATATTCCCCGTCGGCGCGGGCACTGTCAGAAAACATACTTTACTGAGAACTGCAGCCGCCGCAGCGCCCCCTCGTCGTCGAGAGCGCCGCTGGTGTTTTCGATTTCCTTGCGCGCAAAAATATATTCGCCGCCGAGGGTCATCTTCGGGATCGGCGAATAGAGCAGGTTCAGGTGCAGGCTCTGATAGCCCGAGGCGGTGGTATCGGAAACCGAGTCGGGGTTGTCGGCTTTGGAGGCCGAAAGCACCAGGTTGCTGCGCCACTCGTCGCTCCAGAAATGGCGCAGCGCGACGAAACCGCCGCTCTGCTCGATCGGCTCGATACCGCCATCCGCCTCGATAATGCCGGCGCGGAAGCCGTTCAATCCCATATAGCGCCCGAGCCCGTTGCCGGAGCTCAGCATAAAGCGGATATCGTCGCGACCGAACTGGTATTTGCCCGATACGCTGATCGCGTGAGCGCGCACCGATTCCCTGTCGGCGCCGCTGTCGTAGGCCAGCTCGCGACTCAGGGAGGCCACCGAGTAGCTGAAGTCGCCGATGCTGTCGTTGTAGCGCAGCACCAGGTCCGGAGTGCCGCTGTCGTCGTAGGGGTTTTCGCTGCCCCCGATTTCGACAGGATCGTACAGGGTCGTGGCCGGATTTTCCGCGGCCAGCTGCAGGCTGCCACCGCCGATCTTGCGCGTGTAGCGCAGCTGCGGCTGGCGCTCGAAAATGGTGCCCACCGGGCCGACGAAGTCCATGCCCTCCGGCAGCGCACCGACATTGAAGAAGGTGGACCAGGTCTGGCCCGCGAGCAGGCGGTTGCGCCCGTCCATCCGCCAGTCCACATAGGCGTGGCGCAGGCGCTGGGCGTAGGAGTTGCTGATGCGCTCGTCGCCCTGGCCGCTGGCCATCGCATCGATTTCCAGATGCGTATTGACCTGGCCGCCAGCCACCGCGGTGCGGCTCTTGATAAACAGGCGCGAAGACTTGGCGTGGGAATGGAACTTGCTGTCGCCGCCCTCGCCGCCGATCGGTATCGTCGACGGCACCAGGAAATCCTCGCCGATGCCGGCGGTGGCGGCGTTGCCGTCGGAATAGTCGCTGAACGCGCTGTCCAGTTTCATAAAGCCGCCGATCTCTATCTGCGTGCCCTGTGGCTGCTGTGGCGGCTCCGGGTTTTCCACCACCGCGCGGCGCTGTTGCGCCGCCTCGGCGGCGAGCTTGTCCACCTGCGCCTGCAGCACCTCTATACGCTGCTGCAGCGCCTCGGTGCCGGTCTGCGCCGCCGCCGACAGCGGGACCAGGTTGATCATCACGGCCGAGCACAGGCCCGCGGCGAGGCGGGCGGATTTTATTCTTATCTGCGACATAAGCTCCCTCCGAGCGCGATTTGTCGAAATACTGCTTTGCCGCTGACGATAAAAGCCTGTTCGCGCCCCCCTGGGTATTAACCATTGGTCTAAATCCGCCCCGCTTTCGACCAATGTCTAAGGACCCATTTTTTCTATTTCGACTTTTGTCTAATACGCCCACCCCTCGCCGAAATGCAGAATGCAGTAAACAAGAATGGCAAGATGACGAGGCCCACCGTGTCTGAGCAATCCCTCTACCCCGTACCGCAGCACTACGCCAACCAAGCCCTGCTGAATGAAGTGGAATACTTCGAGCTGTACAGGCGATCCGTCGAGGACAGCGAGGGCTTCTGGCGCGAACAGGGCCGGCGGCTCGACTGGATCAGGCCCTATACCCAGGTCAAGGACGTGTCCTTCGCCCGGGACGACCTGCATATCCGCTGGTACGCCGACGGCAGCCTGAACGTCGCCGCCAACTGCCTCGACCGCCACCTGGCCGAGCACGGCGACAGCACGGCGATCCTTTGGGTCGGCGACGAGCCCGGTGTGTCGCGCGAGATCAGCTACCGCGAGCTGCACGCGGACGTGTGCCGCTTCGCCAACGGCCTCAAATCGCTCGGCGTACAGAAGGGCGATGTGGTCACCATCTATATGCCGATGATTCCGCAAGCGGCGGTGGCGATGCTGGCCTGCGCGCGTATCGGCGCGATTCACTCGGTGGTATTCGCCGGCTTCTCCCCGGAGGCGCTGGCCGGGCGTATGGACGACGGCAGGTCCCGCGTACTGGTCACCGCCGATGCCGGCATGCGCGGCGGTCGCCCGGTGGCGCTGAAGGAGAATGTCGACAGGGCGGTCGCGCTGTGCCGCGAGACCACCGTGGACAAGGTGGTCGTCGTGAACTACACCGGCGGCGAGGTGACCTGGAGCCCGGAGCGCGACTGCGACTACGGCGAACTGATGGCGCAGCAGAGCGACGACTGCCCGGCGGAGGAAATGAACGCGGAGGATCCGCTGTTCATCCTCTACACCTCCGGCTCCACCGGTAAACCCAAGGGGGTGCTGCACACCAGCGGTGGCTATCTGACCTACGCCTCCCTGACCCACGAGTATGTGTTCGACTACCGCCGCGGCGAGCGCTACTGGTGTGCCGCCGATATCGGCTGGATCACCGGCCACTCCTATATCCTCTACGGCCCGCTGGCCAATGGCGCCACCACGGTGATGTACGAGGGCGTACCCAACTACCCGGACGCAACCCGCGTGGCACAGATCATCGACGAACACCAGATCGATATTCTGTATATCGCGCCGACCGCGATCCGCGCATTGATGGCCGAAGGCGACAAGCCGGTGGCCGGCGCCGACCTGTCCAGCCTGCGCCTGCTCGGCACCGTCGGCGAGCCGATCAACCCCGAGGCGTGGAAGTGGTATCACCGCACCTTCGGCCGCGGCCGCTGCCCGATCGTCGACACCTGGTGGCAGACCGAAACCGGCGCCGCCATGCTGACCCCGCTGCCCGGCGCCACGGCGTTGAAACCCGGCTCTGCCACCCGCCCCTTCTTCGGCGTGCAGCCGGCGCTGGTGGACAACGACGGCAACATCCTCGACGGCGCCGCCGAGGGCAACCTGGTGCTGCTGGACAGCTGGCCCGGCCAGATGCGCACCGTATTCGGCGATCACCAGCGCTTTGTCGACACCTACTTCAGCACCTTCGAGGGTATGTACTTCACCGGCGACGGTGCGCGCCGCGACGCGGACGGCTACTACTGGATCACGGGGCGCGTGGACGACGTGCTCAATGTGTCCGGCCACCGCATGGGCACCGCCGAGCTGGAGAGCGCGCTGGTGGCCCACGAGGCGGTCGCCGAGGCGGCGGTGGTGGGTTATCCGCACGATATCAAGGGCCAGGGCATCTACGTCTATGTGACCCTGAACAGCGATCTGCAGCCCAGCGAGGAGATACGCCAGCAGCTGCGCAGCTGGCTACGCGCAGAGATAGGCCCCATCGCCACGCCGGATGTGATCCAGTGGGCGCCGGGCCTGCCCAAAACCCGCTCCGGCAAGATCATGCGCCGCATCCTGCGCAAGATCGCCGCCGGCGAGTGCGACCAGTTGGGCGATATCTCCACCCTGGCCGATCCATCGGTGGTACAGCAGCTGATCGACAACCATACCGAGCTGGCCCAGAGCGCCTGATGGCTGTGCGCCGGGCATCGCGGCGCACCCGGCCAGCTGTATTCGCAGCGGCTCTGCCGGATATCGGCCAGAGCCGCTTCGCCGTTTTCGATAGGCAGAAACAATAAGAACAGATCGCAGTATCGGCGTACACTGATAAAAATATAATGCGTGTACGCACTCGCGCTCGCCGGGGGATCCACCTGCGGCGAGGCGCATTGATGATGAGGGAGCGATAACCATGCACGCCAATAGCGATAAAACAGTGCACAAGTTCATTATCGCCGACGACCACCCGCTGTTTCGCAGCGCCCTGCGCCAGTCCATTACCCAGGCATTTCCCGCTGCCGAACTGTACGAGGCGGAGGATATGGACAGCCTGCAGCGCTGCGTGGCCGCCCACGGCGACTGCGACCTGCTGTTGCTGGACCTGCATATGCCCGGCGCGCGCGGCTTCAGCGGCCTGATCTTTGTCAGCGGCCAGTACCCGGAGCTGCCGGTCATGGTGGTATCCGCGAACGAGAAACCGGAGGTGATGTGCCGCGCGATCGACTACGGCGCCTGCGGCTTCCTGCCCAAGTCGGCGCCGGTCGATACGATCACCGCCGCGCTGCAGCGGGCGCTGGCCGGCGATATCTGGCTGCCGCCGGGCGTGGCCGAACAGGGCGCGACGGAATCCTCCGACCCGGCCGTGGCCGACGCGGTCGCATCGCTGACCCCGCAGCAGTTCCGCGTCGCGACCATGCTCGCGGAGGGGCTGCTGAACAAGCAGATCGCCTACGAAATGAACGTCACCGAAGCCACGGTCAAGGCGCACCTGACCGCGCTGTTCCGCAAGCTGAACGTCAACTCGCGCACCCAGGCGGCCCTGGCGCTCGGCAGCCTGGATATAGAGCCACCGGGGCAGTTCACGCCGCCGCCGAAACACGCGCCGGCGCACGCCTGATTTCGCCCCTAGGATTCGGCCGCCTGCCGCCGCCGCGCCAGCCGCCGCACCAGGTTGCGCAGCGCCGCCGGCTTGACCGGCTTGGACAGATAGAAGCAGCCGCGCGCGGCGGCCGCGTCGCGCACCGGCTCGGAAATATCCGCGCTGATCAGAATGGCCGGCAGCGGCTGTCCCCAGCGCTGGTTCAGTCCGTCCAGCGCGGCGATGCCCGTCTCGTTGCAGTCGAGGTGATAATCGACGATGACCAGCTGCGGCGGCTGCTCGCCGGGCCAGCTGGCCAGCGCCTCCCGCAGTGAGCGCGCCGCCGTTACCCGGCAACCCCAGCCGCCGAGCAGGCTCTGCATGCCGCGCAGAATCGACTCCTCGTTGTCGATACACAGCACGCGGATTCCCGCCAGATCCGCGCCGGCGACCTGCGGCTGCGGCCGCACCCGCTCGGCCCGCGCCGCCACCCCCAGCGGCACGCGGATAGAGAACATGGCGCCGCGCCCCGGGGACGACTGCACGCCTATCGGGTGCTGCAGCAGGTCCGCGCTGCGCCTGGCGATCGCCAGTCCCAGCCCCAGCCCCTTGTCCGCCGGGCGCTCAGTGGAAGACAGGCGCACGAACTCGTCGAAAATCTGCGCCTGCGCCTCCGGCGCGATGCCGGGGCCGGTATCCCAGACCTGGATTTCCAGCGCCTCCGCAGAGGCGCGGCGCCGCACGCCCAGCAGCACCTTGCCGCGGCTGGTGTAGTGCAGCGCGTTGCTGAGGAAATTCTGCAGTATCCGCCGCAGCAGATGGCGGTCGCTGTGCACCCACAGGCTGCTGGGCCGGTAGCGCAGCTGCAGGCCGCGGCTGGCGGCAATGGCCTGGAACTCCACCGTCAGTGCGTCCAGCAGCTCGCCCACCGGGAAGTGCTCCCGTTTGGGGGTCAGGTTGCCGGCGTCCAGGCGGCTGATCTCCCGCAGCGCGCCGATCAGCTGCTCGGCGGTGTTCAGCGCGCTGTCGATATGGCCGATATCCTCCAGCGTCTCATCCCAGTCGCGGCGCGCCGCCTTCTGCTGCGCCGAGGCGATAAACAGGCGCGCGGCGTTGATCGGCTGCAACAGGTCGTGACTGGTGTGGGCCAGGAAGCGGGTCTTGGCCCCGTGCAGTTCGCGCATCTGCGCCTCCACTTCCGCACGGCGGCGGTTCTCCGCCTGCAGCGCCTCGTTGCTGTGCAGCAGTTCCGCGGTGCGCTGTTCCACCCGCTCCTCCAGGGTGCGCTGGTTTTCCTCCAGCGCGTCCACCGCCGCGCGGTAGTCGCTGATATCGGTGAAGGTGGTGACGAAGCCGCCGCCGGGCATCGGCGTGCCGCGCACCTCGACGATACTGCCGTTTGGCAGGCGGCGCTCGAAGCGGTGCGCACTGCCGTGGCGCAGCAGTTGCAGGCGCCGCTGGACCTCCGCCTCCAGATCGACGTTGTCGCCGTAGAGGCCGCGCTCGGCGTTGTGGCGGTACAGCTTCTCCACCGGGCAGCCGATATAGAGCAGCCGCTCCGGGTAGTCGAACAGCTCGATATAGTGCTGGTTCCAGGCCACCAGGCGCAGGTCCGCGTCCACCACACTGATGCCCTGGCTGATGGTCTCCACCGTGGTCTGCAGCAGCTCCTGGGAAAAGCGCAGCTTCTGCGAAGTGCCGTCCACCAGCCGCGCTATGTCCTCCAGCTGGAACGGGCGATTGGCCCGCAACAGGTCGATGACCTGGTGGGCGGTGGCGGAGCCGATAATGCCGGCGAGCGTGCTCTCCGCCTCCTGCACCGCGAAGCGCGGCGCCGCGTCGTCCGGCAGCAGGCGCTGCTGGCTGCGCCGCTCGAAACCGTTCCAGATCTGCTCCAGCCGCCGGCGCCCGACAAACGGCTGCATCAGGCTCTTCAGCTGCCCCACCTGGATCTCGCTCAGCTCCAGGTCCGCGCCGCTGTCCAGCGCCGACAGCTCGACGAAAGCCTCCGCCTGGCGGCGGTCGCGCTCCCGCGCGCGGCACAGCAGGGACACGGACACGAACAGCAGCACATTGGCCAGCAGGCTCCAGAAAACGCCGTGGCTGAGCGGGTCCAGCCCGCCGAGACCGAACAGCCGTTCCGGCCGCAGCCAGGCCAGTCCGAACAACCCCTCCGCGAGCAGCGGGTGCTGCGGATAGACCGCCGGCAGCACCAGGCAGAAGAACCAGAGGCCGTAGCCGGCCACCAGCCCGGCGAGCACGCCGAGGCGGTGCGCGCGGCGCCAGTAGAGGGCGCCGACCAGCGCCGGCGCCAGCTGCGCGGCGGCGGCGAAAGACAGCAGGCCGATGGACGCCAGCGGCGCGACGCCGGTGATGGCCTTGTGCATGCCCCAGCCCAACAGCAGCAGCAGCAGAATGCTGAGGCGGCGAATCAGCCGCAGGTGGTTGCCCAGCGACGCCGCCGACAGCGGCGTAAAGCGGCTCAGGAACAGCCACAGCGGTGCCACCAGTTCGTTGGAGATCATCACCGCCAGGGTCACCGCGGCGACGATCACCATGCCGGTGGCCGCGGAGAAGCCGCCGATATAGGCGAGCAGGGTCAGGGCGTCGCTGCCGCTGGCCATCGGCAGTGTCAGCACCAGGCTGTCCGGCTCCAGCAGCCCCTGCGCCAGCATCGGCTGCCCGGCGAGGGCGATAGGCAGGATCAGCAGCGCAAAGAGCCCCAGATACAGCGGCAGCAGCCAGCGCGCGGCGCGCAGGTCGCGCTGATCCTGGAACTCCACCACCGCCATATGGAACTGGCGCGGCAGGCAGATGATGGCCGCCGTGGCCAGCAGGGTCTGGGTCAGGAAATTGGCGTCGGGGATCAGCGGATCCAGGTGCAGCTCGGCGCTCGCGAGGCGCCCGCCGCCGATCAGCAGCCACGCGGCCAGGGCCGCCACGGCGGCAAAGGCCAGCAGCTTGACCACCGACTCCAGCGCGATGGCCGCCACCACGCCGCGGTTGCGCTCGCGCCCCTCCAGGTGGCGGGTGCCGAACAGCATCGCGAAGACACCCATCAGCAGCGCGGTGGCGAAGGCGGTATCGAGACTGATGATACCGCCGGATTCGGGCCCCGGGCCCACCGCGTCCCAGGCCATGGTCACCGCGCGCAGTTGCAGCGCGATATACGGCAGGCTGCCGACAATCGCCAGCAGGGTCACCAGCGCAGACAGGCCCCGGCTCTTGCCGTAGCGGGAGCCGATAAAGTCGGCGATGGAGGTCACCTTCTGGCGCTCGCTCACCAGCATCAGCTTGCGCAGGAAAGCGCCGCCGAACAGGAACAGCAGCATCGGCCCGAGGTAGATCGGCAGGTAGCTCCAGGTGCTGGTCACCGACTGGCCGACGGCGCCGAAGAAGGTCCAGGAGCTGCAATAGACCGCCAGGGTCAGCGCATAGACCAGCGGGCGATAGCGCAGCAGCCACTGCTTGCGGTGCTCGGCGCGCCAGGCCACGGCGAACAGCAGCGCCACATACGCCAGCGCAAAAAACAGCAGGTAGGGCTTGCCGATCATTCGTTCACTCTAGGGAATCTCTGAATAATTCCGCAATACCTCTGCGGGACCTGAAGGCTGCAGCTGTTAGGCGCAGCTCGCCGCGAATGGCCCAGCCCTTTGCAAGAGCTGCAACGCAGCAGATGCGGCCTTCAGGCCCCGCCCTGCGGGGCTTGCAGAGAGATTCACACTCTGCGTTGCGGCTTCTTGAAAGGTCTAGACATTCCTGCGAAGCCGCGCCTTGATTGTGAACCGCTCTGCGAGCCAGAGGCATCGCGGAATCATTCAGAGGTTCCCCAGGGCCCGATGACGCGCAAGTGATCTTTATACCCGATGCGACCCGCCGCAGCTATTAGCTATTGGTCGGCACAGACCTTGTCGAGGATTGCTTCCAGGGCCCGGTATTCATCCGGATCGAGCCGCGCGGCGATGGATTTGGCCAGCTCGGTGTAAACGGACTCCCGCGTGCGCAAGAACAGCTCCCTACCCCGCTCGGTCAGCAGGATATGCTGCGCCCTGGCATCGTAACGGCAGGTGACCCGCCGTATCAGGCCGCGCTTCTCCAGCTTGTTGACCATCACGCTGGCGGACGACTTCTGCACCTGCATCTCCGCCGCCAGGGCGGAAAGGTGGCTGCTGTCGTCGTGCTCCCCGCTGTCCGGCTCAGGCCCGCCGCTCTCGGCGATATAGACACACAGCAGGTAGTCGAACTCATTGCTGCTCAGCCCCTCCCGCCTGTCGCCGGTGGCTGCGCGGCTCCACGCCTGGGACAGCAAGCGCTGCAGGTTCATCAGGGATCTGTCCAGGCTCATCGGGGCACTCACCTAGTTAGAAAGGCTAACGAGTATAGGGCCACGCTTTTTCGGGTCAATGTCGCCACCCAGATAGTTTGACAAACTAACTAATCAACCATAAGGTTAGAAAGCCTAACTAAATAGCGGAGGACGACATGAACGGATCCGAGCCAAATCACAGCGGTTGCGAGAGCGGGGCCTGGGACAGGGAGACGGCCGACTGGTATGTATCGCGCTGGGGCGAACACCCGCTGCACAGCGCCGTCCCGGAGCTGAGCCGGCTTGCAGGTGCAGAGCGGGTACTGGATATCGGCTGCGGCAGCGGCACCGCAGTGCGCGAGATCGCCGCGCGCCTGTCCGCCGGCGAGGTGCTCGGCATTGACCCGACGCCGCGCATGGTCGAGCTGGCCCGGGAGCAAAGCCGCGGCCTGGAATTCCCGGTGCCGGTCGATTTTATCCAGGCCCCGGCGGAGCGGCTGCCCTGCCCCGACGGGAGCTTCGATCTGGTGCTGGCGATCAACTCCCTGCATCACTGGCGGGATGTGGAAGCCGGCCTGGCAGAGGTACGGCGGGTACTGAAGCCCGGCGGCCGCCTCGTCGTTATCGACGATCTGTGGGAGGAAATCCAGAGGCATATTGAGGACCTCCCCGTCGAGTCAAAAAAGACAGATCACCCGCACTGGCTGTCGCCGGAGGCGGTTGCCGATGCCCTGTCGGCGGCCGGCTTTTCCTGCACCACGGGGGAATATCGCGCTGCGGACATTGCCGTCTCCGTCACTACCGCCTGTAAACAGTCTTAGGAGGTAAATATGAACCTTACGCTCGCACTGATGGGCCTCTCCATCTATATCCTGATCTGGGAGAAACTGCCCTACTGGGGCAACTGGTTTAACCGCATTGTCGAGGCGCTGCCCGGCCCGCTGGCCTATCTGTACCAGGCCTGGCGCTGCCCTTTCTGCTTCGGTTTCTGGATTGCACTGGCACTGCACGCCACTACCGGCGTCCGGACGGTGGAAGCACTCGCGAGCATGCCCACCTATCTCGGCAGCGCCGGCCCGGCCATCGCCTGGTTCCTGGATGCGCTGGCCACGGCCACGCTGATCATGTTCGGCAAACTGTGCCTCGATGCCATCGCCGCGCCGGCTATCCGCGGCTACCAGATGACGATGGAATTCCGCCGGGGCGCCACAGCAGAGTGACCGGTTCCATGAAAAAAAATGTATGGACGCTCCGAAAGGCGACGGCGGCGGACGCCGGGGAACTGAGAGATTGTATGGTGAAAGCCTACTCCGCCTACCGGGACAGGCTCAGCGGAGAGCGGCTGCCGCCAATGGATGCGGATTACCGGGAGGAGATTGCCTCGTTTCCAACCTGGGTGGCGGAAATGAACGACGAGATTGTCGGTGGAATTACCCTGGTCGCCGAGCGAGGCTATATGACCCTGACCAATATAGCCGTGAGCCCCGAGCACCAGGGCATCGGTCTGGGAAAGGGATTACTGGCGTTTGCCGAAACGGAAGCGCGGCGGCAGGGCTTTTCCCAGATGCGCCTGGCAACCCACCGGCTGCTGTCCGAGAGCCTCGGTTTCTACCGGCACCTGGGCTGGACCGAAACCGGTCGCGATGCCGACCGGGTCTATATGCGGAAGGTCATACCGGCGTCACACCACTCCAGCCGGTAAAAGCGCGACGCGTCGATTGACAAGCCCGCGGTCTGGGCTAGGCTCGAACGTACAAGCCCCTGCCAGCCGAGAGAATCAGCCATGATTATTGCGACAGATATGCCGGAAGTGGCCCAGTGCGCCGCCACCCAGTGTGCCTACAACGCCGACTCCGCCTGCCACGCGCGGGCGATCACGATAGGCGACGGCAACGAGCCGGACTGCGACACCTTCTTCGGCAACTCCAAGCACACCCGCAGCTCCCGCACCGCCGGGGTCGGCGCCTGCAAGATGACGGACTGCAAGCACAACGACGACTTCGAGTGCGCCGCCGACAGCATCCAGGTGGGCACATCCGGCGGCTCGGCCAACTGTGTGACCTATACGCACTAAACGGCGACTCCAAAGCTCTTTTGCGTCGCCCCGGCAGACGCCGGGGCGGAATTCGCGCTACAGGCGCGGAACCCCGCAGCGCAACGCCGGCTTAATGCCCGGGCAGCTCCGCAAAGCCCATATTGAACAGCGTGAAGCTGAATATATCCGCGTACTGCTCAATGGTCTTCGAGACCGGCGTGCCGGCGCCGTGCCCGGCCTTGGTCTCGATGCGGATCAGGGTCGGCGCCGGGCCCGCCTGCTTGGATTGCAGTTCCGCGGCAAACTTGAACGAGTGCGCCGGCACCACGCGGTCATCGTGATCCGCAGTGGTCACCAGGGTGGCCGGGTACTCGACGCCGGCGCGCACATTGTGCACCGGTGAATAGCCCATCAGATACTCGAACATCTCCTCGCTCTCTTCCGCGGTGCCGTAGTCATAAGCCCAGCCGGCGCCGGCGGTGAAGGTGTGGTAGCGCAGCATGTCCATCACACCCACCGCGGGCAGCGCCACCTTCACCAGGTCCGGACGCTGGGTCATCACCGCGCCCACCAGCAGGCCGCCATTGGAGCCGCCGCGGATGGCCAGGTAATCGCGCGAAGTGTATTTCTGCTCGATCAGATACTCGGCCGCGGCGATAAAATCGTCGAACACATTCTGCTTCTGCAGTTTGGTGCCCGCGTCGTGCCAGCGCTTGCCGTATTCACCGCCGCCGCGCAGGTTCGGCACCGCATAGACGCCGCCCAGCTCCAGCCAGACGGCGTTGGCGATGCTGAAGCGCGGCGTCAGGCTGATATTGAAACCGCCGTAGCCGTACAGGATGGTGGGGTTTCTGCCGTTCAGCTCGAGACCCTTTTTATAGGTGATTGTCATCGGCACGCGCGTGCCGTCCTTGGAGGTGTAGAACACCTGCCTGGACTCGTAGGCACTGCTGTCGAAATCCGCCCCGGATTCGCGGTAGATCTGCGATTTCCCTTCGGCGACGTCGAAGGCGAAGATGGTTCCCGGTGTCTTGTAGTTGGTAAAGGTGTAGTAGAGCACCTTATCCTCTTTCTTGCCGCCGAGGGAGCTGGCGGTGCCCGGCCCCGGCAGTTCAATTTCGCGGATGCGCTCGCCATCGAAATCGTACTGATACATCCTGGACAGGGCGTCGACCATATAGCGGGCAAAAATATAGCCGCCGCCGGTGGATGCGCTCAGCACATGCTCGGTTTCCGGAATCAGGTCTTTCCAGTTGGCCGGCACCGGGTCCGCCGCATCCACGGTGACAATCTTTTTGTTGGGGGCATCCAGGTTGGTGACCAGGTACAGCTTGCTGCCGACATTGTCCAGCACATAGGTGTCGGAGTCGAAGTGATCCAGCACCGTGACCAGCGGCGCATCCGGCCGGCTCAGGTCGCGGATATACAGGTCGTTGCCGGAGGTGGACTTGGAGCCGGCGATCACCAGGTAGCGGTCGTCCTCGGTCACATAGCCGGAGACATAGCGGCGCTTCTGCTCCGGCTCGCCGCCGAACACCAGCCGGTCCTCGGACTGCGGCTGGCCCAGCTTGTGGTAGTAGAGCTTGTGCCGGTCCGTCTTGGCGGAGAGCTCGCTGCCCTCGGGCTTGTCGTAGCTGGAATAGTAGAAGCCCTCGTTGCCCTTCCAGGAGATGCCGGAAAATTTGACGTCCACCAGCGGTTCTTCGAGGATCTCTTTGGTCTCCGCATCCATCACGATGATCTTGCGCCAGTCGCTGCCGCCCTCGGAAATCGAGTAGGCGGCGATGGAACCGTCCTTGGAAAATTTCAGGCTCGCCAGTGAGGTGGTGCCGTCCTCGCTGAACTGGTTCGGATCCAGGAATACCTCCGGCTCGCCGTCGCCCTTCCGGCGCCAGACCACATACTGGTCCTGCAGGCCGTCGTTGCGATAGAAATAGGTGTAGTCACCCTCCTTGAACGGAGAGCCGACCTTCTCGTAATTCCAGACCTGCTTGAGGCGCTCCTTGAGCCTGTCGCGATAGGGAATCTGCTCCAGGTATCCGAAGGTGACCCTGTTCTGCGCCTGCACCCAGGCCCCGGTTTCCTCGCTGCGGTCGTCCTCCAGCCAGCGGTAGGGGTCTGCCACCTCGGTGCCGAAGTAGGTGTCCACCACTTCATCCCTGCGGGTCTGCGGGTATTCGATGCCGGTCGCCGGTGCGGCCGCATTCATATTCAGGTTTACACTGTCTTTGGTTTCGGGCGATTCCCCGGAACAGGCCGCCAGTATCCCGGACAGAACCAGGATCGGTATCTTTTTCATCGTTTATTTTTCTTCCCTAGCTGAGTTTTATCGGGTGCCCGGCAAAGGCACGACGACAAGCACAGCGGATCTACCGGTAAATTTCAAGCGACGGAGAGCGGCGGAACGCGAGACAGCAGATAGGCGAAGTGAAGGACGGATACACCGGATATTGTGCGGAAAAATCCGCCGATCGCCGTCAATTCAATAAGGTGTGAGACGGCGAGTCATCCATTCGGCGGGAAAATAGAGCTGGAGTCGGGCCAGGGCCGGCACCCGGTGCCGGCCCCGACAAGTCAACCCACCTTTTCCCCGTGCGCCTGCTTGTCGGCGTGGTAGGAGGAGCGCACCAGCGGGCCGCAGGCGGCGTGTTTGAAGCCGATCTGTTCGGCGTAGCGGCGGTATTCCTCGAACTCGTCCGGGTGCACATAGCGCTGCACCGGCAGATGCTCCTTGCTCGGCTGCAGGTACTGGCCGATGGTGAGCATATCGATATCGTGCGCGCGCATATCGTCCATCACGGCGAAGATCTCCTCCTTCTCCTCGCCCAGGCCGACCATCAGGCCGGACTTGGTCAGCACGTCCGGGCGGCGCTTCTTGTATTCCTGCAGCAGCTTCAGCGACCACTTGTAGTTGGCCCCGGGGCGGGATTCGCGGTACAGGCGCGGCACCGTCTCCAGGTTGTGGTTGAACACGTCCGGGGCCTCTTTTTCGAGGATATCCAGCGCGACGTCCATGCGGCCGCGGAAGTCCGGGGTCAGGATTTCCACCTGCAGGTCCGGCGACAGCTCGCGCGAACGCCGGATGCAGTCGGCGAAGTGCTGGGCGCCGCCGTCGCGCAGGTCGTCGCGGTCCACCGAGGTGATCACCACATAGCGCAGGCCCATGGCGGCGATGGCCTCGGCCAGGTGTTGCGGCTCTTCCGGGTCCAGCGGCAGCGGCTTGCCGTGGCCGACGTCGCAGAAGGGGCAGCGGCGGGTGCAGATCTCGCCCATGATCATGAAAGTCGCGGTGCCGCCGCTGAAGCACTCGCCCAGGTTGGGGCAGCTGGCCTCCTCGCACACGGTGGCCAGTTTCTGCGAGCGCAGTATGCTCTTGATGCGATCCACCTCCTTGGAGGCGGGCACCTTGACGCGGATCCAGTCGGGCTTGCGCAGCACCTGGTCGCTGGCGATCACCTTGACCGGGATGCGCTCCACCTTGTCGCCGTCGCGCAGCTTTTCCCCCGGCTGCAGGCGGCGGGTGCGTTTTACCGGTACCAGGTCGGGTTTGTCAGCCATTGGTCGTTTCCTGCTCCACTTTGTCCTGCTCGGGGGCGCATAGTTGCGCGAATGTATTTTCGTCCAGCGGCTGCCAGTTCGCTTCGGGCAGCGCCAGGGTGCGCAGCAGTTCGCGCACGAAGATTTCCGCCACGCGATTCCAGTCGGGCGCCGGCTGTATCAGCTCCGCCATCTGCACCATCTGCATGCCCGCGTAGCCGCAGGGGTTGATGCGCAGGAAGGGCGCCAGATCCATATCGATATTGATCGCTATGCCGTGGAAGCTGCAGCCGCGGCGCACACGCAGACCGATGGAGGCGATCTTGTTGCCGGCGCGCGGGCCCTCGCTCAGGTAGACGCCGGGGGCGTCGGCGCGGGGGGCGGCGGCGATATCGAACTGCTTCAGCATCTCGACGGTGGCGGTTTCCAGCCCGGTGACCAGGTCGCGCACGCCGATCTTGGCGCGCCGCAAATCCAGCAGCGGGTAGACCACCAGCTGGCCGGGGCCGTGATAGGTCACCTGGCCGCCGCGATCCACCTGCACCACCGGGATATCGCCGGTGTTCAGCAGATGCTCGGCCTTGCCGGCCTGGCCCTGGGTGAATACCGGCTCGTGTTCGACGCACCAGATCTCATCCGCGCTGTCTCCATCGCGGATATCGGTGTAGCGGGACATGGCGCGCCAGACGGACTCGTAGTCCCTGCGGCCGAGATTGCGCACGACGGTCATCAGAGCACCATATGCACGGCCGGGTGGGCCTTGAGTTCGTCGAACAGCGCCTGCAGCTGCGGCTCGCCGGTGGCGAGGATATAGAAGGTCATCGAGGTGAACTTGCCGTTCTTGCTCTCGCGCAGCGTGATGCGCTCTTCGTCCAGACCCGGCGCGTGACGGCGCATGACTTCCAGAACGAATTCGTGCACCTGGTCATCGGACTCCCGCACCACCTTGACCATATAGTCTTCGCAGGGAAACTCGATTTTCGGGGGCTGCTGATTGGGATCTTGACTCATACCGCTCTCCGGGGCCGCGCGGTAGATAGGGGTGAAACCGGGGGCGCGGCCGGGCGGCGATTATACAGCGGGGGGAGGGAATGATGAACGATGAATGATGAACGCGGAATGCGATGTGGGCGCCGGAGAGGCTGTGGCCACGATCAATCTTCCAGTCATCTCGAAGCTCGATCGCGGCCGCGGGCGTCTAAAGAGGCACAATGTCAGACCGTGTATTCACGGAGCGGATCCCCGAGCTTACCCCCGCTCCGGCTGTGCAAATCTGTCCCCGACAGGGGTCATCATTCAAAAAAGCCCATTACGAAACGCTTGAGCGCGTCCCACAGGCGCTTGAAGAAGCCGGCCTTCTCCACATCCTCGGCGACTACGGCCTTGACGTCGGCGACTGTCTCACCATCCAGGGTCACCACCACCTTGCCCACCGGCTGGCCCTTCTCCAGCGGCGCTTCCAACTCGCCGTCGATAATCAGATCCGCCTTGATGTTCTCCTCGCCGCCGCGGGGAATGGTGACGAATACGTCCTTCTCCACCGCGATACCCACCTGCGGCACCTTGCCGCCCCAGACGCGCTCCGTCTGCAGCACTTCGTCCGCGCTGTACACCTTGTGGGTCTGGTAGTAGCGGAAGCCGTAGGCGAGCAGCTTCTGGGTCTCGGCGGCGCGCTTCTCGTCGCTGTCGGTGCCCAGCACCACCGCGATCAGGCGCATGCCGCGCTTCACCGCGGAAGCCACCAGGCAGTAGCCCGCCTCCTCGGTGTGGCCTGTCTTGATGCCGTCCACGGCCGGATCGCGCCACAGCAGGCGGTTGCGGTTGGGCTGGTTGATGCCGGCCCAGCTGAAGTACTTCTCCGAGTAAATTTCGTAGTGCTCGGGGTGATCGGCGATCAGCGCGCGGGCCAGCACGCCCAGGTCGCGCGCGGTGGTCAGGTGTCCCTCCGCCGGCCAGCCGGTGGCGTTGACGAAGTGGGTATCGCGCATACCCAGCAGCTCTGCCTGCTGGTTCATGACCTCGGCGAACACTTCCTCACTGCCGGACACATGCTCCGCCAGCGCGATACTGGCATCGTTGCCGGACTGGATGATCACGCCGCGCAGCAGGTCGATGACCGGCACTCGGTCGCCCACCTTGACGAACATCTTGGAGCCGCCCTTGCGCCAGGCCTTCTCCGAGATGCGCACCTTGTCGTCTTCCTTGATGCTGCCCTTTGCGATTTCCTCGGAGACGATATAGGCGGTCATCATCTTGGTGAGGCTGGCCGGCGGCACCTGCTTGTCCGCATTGTGCTCCACCAGTACCTGGCCGGTGTGCGCATCCAGCAGCAGATAGGCGGTGGCCGCCAGCTGCGGCGGCGCGGGAATCAGCGACTGGGCCTGGGCCAGGCCGGCGCAGAGTATCAGAAAGGTGCAGGCAATAATCCGTTTGATCATGGTCGAGAGTCTCATTATTCCTCGTGTGCTTTGATTGCTTCGATAGCTTCCCGAAAAACCGTCAGTCGTAGACGACTTGCGGCTGGCCCAGGCGGCTCTGCTCCACCGTCTCGCGCGCCGCGACCAGCGCGCGCTGCTGGCCGATGGGCCCTATGCGCACCCGGTAGAGTCTCTTGCCGCCTCTCTCGATGGGACTGACCGATACAGGATAGTCGACCACCGATGCCACCTGTGCGCGCACCCTGTTGGCCTGGTCCGCGCTGCTGTAGGCCCCCACCTGCAGATAGGTGTTGGCGGGCAGTTTGAAGCTGGCATCCCGGGCCAGGCTCTCGCGCGCGGCCACGTCTTTTTCCACCGCCAGCGTCTCACCCGCCGGCGGCAGGGTCGCCGGGTCCAGCGCCTCGACCTCGACCCGCGCCACACCCTTGTTGATAAAACCCAGTTTCTGCGCCGCGGTGTAACTGAGGTCGATGATGCGGCCGGGCACGAAGGGCCCGCGGTCGTTGACGCGCACTATCACGCTGCGCCCGTTCTCGAGGTTGGTGACCTTGGCGTAGCTGGGCAGCGGCAGTGTCTTGTGGGCCGCGGACATGGCGTACATATTGTAGACCTCGCCATTGGCGGTGCGGCGGCCGTGGAATTTGTTGCCGTACCAGGAGGCGTGACCGCGCTCCTTGTAGCCCTTGACCTCTTTGCGCACCCGGTAGGTGACGCCTTTGACTCTGTAGGGGGATTTATTGCCGGCGGTGCCGATGGGTTCGCGCACCGGTGTCGGCTCAGGCGTCGCCAGCATATCTACCGGAACCGGCGGGCCGCTGTCTTTGATGGAGTCGAAATCGGGCTGGTGCTGCTGCCCGCTACAGGCAGCCAGTATCAGAGCGGCCAAGGCCACGCCCAGCCGCGCATTGCACTGAAACATAATCCCCCCGGCGGGCGGCAAGAAAGCGCCTTCCCCAAGCCGTTGTTATTCGAAAATATCCAAAAGCAGTTTCACAGTTGCAGCGCCAGACAGCTGCGCCGTGAAACTACTTCGAATTGATTTGAGTTAGTTCGATTGGCTGCGCGGACAATGGTTCCGCAATTTCCGCAGCCCGAGCCCCGAAGGGCTGGGGCGGCCTAGCCCCAGGTTTATGATCTGCCGCCGCGCGCCTTGACGATCTCCTGCGCCAGATCATAGGCGGCCATCGCGTAGAGGCGGCTGCGATTGTAACGGGTAATCACGGAGAAATTGTTGAGGCCTATCCAGTACTGCTTGCCCCGCTCCGTCTGCAGGGAAAACACGCTGGCCGGCATCTCCGGCGAAACCTGGGCGGTGGTCGGGAACCCCTTTTCCGCCAGCTGGCCGACGGTCCAGTTGGCATCCAGGGAATCGTTGACGATGGTCATATCGGCGTTGGGGCGCGGATTGGCCAGTACCACCACCGGCTCGCCGGGCTTCCAGCCGTGTTCGGCGAAGTAGTTGGCGACGCTGCCGATCGCGTCCTCGGTATCGGTCCAGATATCCACGTGGCCGTCGCCGTTGAAGTCCACCGCGTAGGCGCGGTAGCTGGACGGCATAAACTGGCCGAAGCCCATGGCACCGGCGTAGGAGCCCTTGAGTGCGGTCGGGTCCATACCCTGGTCGCGGGTCAGCAGCAGATAGTTTTCCAGTTCCTTGGTAAAGAAGGCGGAGCGGCGCGGGTAGTTGAAGGCCAGGGTCGCCAGCGCGTCCAGCACCCGGTAGCCACCCATATTGCCGCCGTAGCGGGTCTCGATACCGATGATGGCGACGATCATCTCCGCCGGCACACCGTATTTCTTCTCCGCCTCGCTCAGCGCCTTGGCGTTCTTGTCCCAGAAGTCGACGCCGCCGGCGATGCTCTGCGGCGTCAGGAAAATCTTGCGGTATTCATACCAGGGCTTGGCTTTCTCCGCCGGGCGCTTGATGGCCTTGAGAATCGAGTCCTTGCGCTTGGCCTCGCGCATCAGCTCGATGAGTTCGGCGCGGTCGAAGTCGTGTTTCTCCACCATATACTCGACAAATGCCTGGGCATTGGCGTTGTCGCCGTGGCCGGGTTCCTGAGCGCAGGCGGCGAGCACCAGCCCCATCCCCGCCAATAATCCTGTGGTCCACTTCAAAACAACCGCTCCTGTTCTCATAGTGCTTCTCTACACCCAATAACTGCCAATTTTTCCGCCGGGGTGCGCCTTTAGAATGACACCCTGCGCCGCTCCGTGCCTATGGCCATCAGGATACCGAACCCGGCCATCAGTGTAATGAGCGAGGTTCCGCCGTAGCTCACCATCGGCAGGGGCACGCCCACCACCGGCAGGAGTCCGGTGACCATGCCGATATTCACGAACACATAGACAAAGAATGTGAGCGTAATACTCCCCGCCAACAGCCGCCCGAACACCTGCTGGGCAATAAAACTAATATAGATGCCGCGCGCAATGATCAATACATACAGCAGTAACAGCAACAGTGCGCCGCGCATGCCCCACTCTTCCGACAACACCGCGATGATAAAATCCGTGTGGCTTTCCGGCAAAAAATCCAGCTGCGACTGGGTCCCCTGCATATAGCCCTTGCCGTAGAGGCCGCCGGAACCGATGGCCGCCTTGGACTGGAAAATGTTCCAGCCGGCGCCGAGGCGGTCCGCATCCGGGTTGAACAGGGTGAGGATACGCTGGCGCTGGTAGTCGCGCAGCCCCCACTGCCAGATGGGCCAGGCGGAGATCAGCAGCACCATCACCGCGGCGCCAATCAGCTTCCAACTGAGGCCGGCCAGGTAGAGCGCAAAAAGGCCCGAGGCCGCGATCAGGATGGAGGTACCCAGGTCCGGCTGGCGCACGATCAGCGCCGCCGGCACCGCGGCAATGGCCAGCGCGCCGAGTACGGTAACAAAGGACGGCGGCAGCGGGCGCTTGTGCAGG
This sequence comes from Microbulbifer sp. ABF4_143, assembly GCF_056160225.1. NCBI lineage: Bacteria > Pseudomonadati > Pseudomonadota > Gammaproteobacteria > Cellvibrionales > Microbulbiferaceae > Microbulbifer > Microbulbifer sp. ABF4_143. The sequence continues at coordinate 149,573 of NZ_JBSWWT010000006.1, read as the reverse complement.
AAAGCCGCCACCGACATGGGCACCGCCAGTTTCATCACCTCGGAGGGCTGGAAGCGGAAGCCACCCACCTCCAGCCAGCGCTGGGCCCCCTTGGCGCCGACGCCGACGAACAGCACCGCCACCAGCAGGCCGCAGCCGCCGACATAGGCCCAGGGCGACCAGCGCCGATAGACATCCAGCGGTATCTGCGCGACCACGAACATGCCGACAAATGCCAGCACCATAAACACGGATTGCCGCTTCACATAGTGCACCTCGCCACCGGCGGCGCTGTAGAGCACGCCGAGGCCCACCGCGGCCAGCAGCATCAGCAGTACCAGCAGCGGCACATCGATATGCCAGCGGCGCGACAGGCTCACCGGGCGGCTCAGACCGCCGTGGAAGTCCGGCAGCCTATGCATATAATCGCGGCTAGCCACGGGTAGCCCCCCCCTCGTTATCAGTATTCACAGGTGCGCTCGCCGTCTGCTGCCGCGGCCGCGACATCCAGTCGAAGAAGACCTCCCGCGCCACAGGCGCGGCCACCTTGCCGCCTCCCTCGCCGTTTTCCACCAGTATCGACACCGCGATCTGCGGGTCGTCCACCGGCGCGAAGGCCACGAACAGGGCGTGGTCGCGGTGGCGCTCCTTCAGCGCCTCCGAGTCGTAGCGCTCGCCCTGGGCGATACCCACCACCTGAGCGGTGCCGGTCTTGCCCGCCACCTTGAAGTCCAGCCCGGCGCCGGCCTTCTTGCCGGTGCCCCTGGTGTTGTAGACCACCGCCTGCATGCCCTCGAACACCAGGTCCCAGTGCTCCGGGCGCGCTTCCACATAGTGCAGCACCTCCGGCGGCTGGACCACGCCGTCCACCGACATCACCACCTGGGGCCGGTAGTGGGTGCCGCGATTGGCGATGGTGGCGGTCATCACCGCCAGCTGCAGCGGTGTCGCCAGCACAAAGCCCTGCCCCAGTACCGCGTTCAGGCTGTCGCCAGGAAACCAGGGCATGCCGCGGGCGCCGCGCTTCCAGTCCCGCGACGGGAAGAGGCCGGCGCGCTCCACCGGCAGGTCGATGCCGGTCTTCTCGCCGAGGCCGAAGCGGGTGGCGATATCGTGCATGCCGTCGATGCTCCAGCGGTAGGCCATGTCCCAGAAATAAGTGTCGCAGCTCTCCGCCAGGGCCTGAATCAGGTCCACCTTCTTGCCGTGGCCCCAGCGCTTCCAGTCGCGGTAGATGCGCGGGTCATTGGGCAGGCGGTAGAAACCCGGGTCCTTGATGGCGGTCTCAGCAGTGATGACCCCGGCGGCGAGGCCGCCGAGCCCCATCATCGGCTTCAGGGTCGAACCCGGCGGGTACTGCCCCTGCAGGGCGCGGTTGAACAGCGGCACGTCGAGGGAGTCGGACAGGGCGCGGTAGTCGTTGAAGCTGATACCGGTCACGAACAGGTTGGGGTCGAAGGACGGCTTGCTGACGAAGGCGAGCACGCCGCCGGTCTTCACGTCTATGGCCACCACGGCGCCGCGCTTGTCCCCCAGCGCCTCGGAGGCCACCTGCTGCAGGCGTGTGTCCAGGTGCAGAGTCAGATCCGCCCCGGGCTTCGGGTCCTGGCGCTCCAGCACCCGCAGCACGCGGCCGCGGGCGTTGGTCTCCACATTCTCGTAGCCCACTTCGCCCAGCAGCAGGTCCTCGTAGGAGCGCTCCAGGCCCACCTTGCCGATGCTCGCGGTGCCGTGGTAGCGGCGCACATCCTCCTCGGTGAAATTGGTCAGTTCGCGGTCGCTGATGCGGCCCACATAGCCGACACTGTGGGCGAAGAGGTCCGAGAGCGGGTAGTAGCGCACCAGCTCCGCCTCCACCGACACCCCGGGCAGGCGGAATTCGTTGACGCTGATACGGGCAATTTCCTCCTCGCTCAGGCGGAAGCGCAGCGGCACCGGCTCGAAGGGACGCCGGCGCTGCATGCGCTTGCGGAACTTGGCCACGTCGCTGTCGTCGAGGCGCACCAGGTGCCCGATCAGTTCCAGGGTCGCATCCAGGTCCTCGACCCGCTCGCGCACAATCGACAGGTTGTAGCTGGGGCGGTTGTCCGCCAGCAGGGTGCCGTTGCGGTCGTAGATCAGCCCGCGGGTCGGCGCCACCGGGCGCACCTGGATGCGGTTTTCGTCCGACTGAGTGCGGTAGTTCTCGTAGTTGACCACCTGCAGGTTGTAGAAGCGCGCCACCAGCACCCCCAGCAGCAGCGCCACCGCGACGAGCGCCACCAGCATGCGGTTGCGAAACAGCCGCTGCTCGGTGAGGGGGTCTTTCAGGTGCAGGTCGTGGGGCATGGATATTTGTGGGATTGGCGCGCAAATAATTGACTACGGAGTGTACAGGTTTAGTGGAGAAGGATGAATGCGCGATTTGGCATTTCCCCCGTAGGAGCGGCCTTTGGCAGCCCCTACTTGTGATACGGGTGTCCCGCCAACAGCGTCCAGGCGCGGTAGATCTGTTCCGCCAGCACCACGCGCACCAGCGGGTGCGGCAGGGTCAGCGGCGACAGGGACCAGCGGCTCCGGGCGCGGTCCAGGCAGTCGGCGGAGAGGCCGTCGGGGCCGCCGATCAGCAGGCTGACGTTGTCGCCCTGCATGCGCCAGCCCTCGAGCTGTTGCGACAGCTGCTCGGTGCTCCAGGGCCTGCCCTTCACATCCAGCGCGACCACATGGTCGCGGGGGCCCAGGGCCGCCAGCATGGCCTCGCCCTCCTTCTGGCGCGCCTTTTCGATCAGCGCCGGAGAGCTCTTCTGCCCGCGGTTGCCGAGGGGGATCTCCACCATCTCCAGCGCGATTTCCCGCGGCAGGCGCTTGGCGTACTCGGCGTAGCCCTGCTGCACCCAGCCCGGCATCTTGCCGCCGGCGGCGATGATGCGGATCTTCACGGCGGATCAGGACTGGTGCGGGTCGCTGCCGTCTGCGCCCTCGCGGGTGTTCGGCGTCATCGACCAGAGCTTTTCCAGGTCGTAGAAGCTGCGCACCTCCGCCTGCATCACGTGTACCACCAGGTCGCCGTAGTCCACCAGCACCCACTCGCCCTGGTCCATGCCCTCGACGCCGATGGGGCGCACACCGGCCTTCTTGCCCTCTTCCACCACATTGTCCGCCAGGGATTTGACCTGGCGGCTGGAGGTGCCGGTGCAGATCACCAGGCTGTCCATTACATCGGAGAGTTCGGATACATCCAGGGACACTATGTCCTTGCCCTTCAGATCCTCCAGTGCCGCGAGGGCGATATCTTTGATATTCGTCATAACACCTTTTTGTCAGTCGTCGCCCGGGCCGCCGCACGCGGCGCCCTGGCGATAGAGTTGATTGCGTTCAATATATTCCAGCACCGCCGCCGGCAACAGGAAGCGCGGGGACTGGCCGCTGCCGATCAAATGGCGGATATGGGTGGCGGAGATCGGCAGCAGCGTCTGCTCGCGCACCACCAGGCGCCCGTGCGGTGCCCGGTGCAGATCCCCGGCACCGCCGGCGTGCCGGCGCAGGATTTCCGCCACCACCCCCTCTTTCGGCAGCTTCCAGCCCGGGCGCGTGGCCACCACCAAGTGCGCCAGCTGTAACAGCCGCTCCCAGCGGTGCCAGCTGGGCAGGGTCAGCAGCGAGTCCAGGCCCATGCAGAAGCTGATGGAGACCTCGCCGCCCAGTTCGCCGCGCAACTCCTCCAGCGTGTCCACCGTGTAGGTGGGCCCGGGGCGGTTCAGTTCGCGCTCGTCCAGCTGCAGCTCAGCGCAGCCCTGCAGCGCCAGCGCCAGCATCCGCCGGCGCTGCTCGGCGGATACCCCCGGCGTCTGCCGGTGCTTCGGCTGGTGGCTGGGCAGCAGGCGCATTTCGTCGAAACCCAGCGCCTCGCGCAACTCCAGCGCCATACGCAGATGGCCGAAGTGCACCGGGTCGAAGGTGCCACCGAACAGGGCGATGCTGTGCCGTTTGCTGCTCATTGCTCAATTGACCCTGTAGGATGGGCACGCTGCGCTCCTCTGCCCACCCTACGCCTGCCAAGGATTCATTCGCCTGCAAGCAGGCTCCTACACACGGATATGGCCGTCGCCCAGCACTATCCACTTCTGCGACGTGAGCCCCTCCAGACCCACCGGGCCGCGGGCGTGGATCTTGTCGGTGCTGATACCGATCTCCGCGCCGAGGCCGTATTCGAAACCGTCCGCGAAGCGGGTGGACGCGTTGACCATCACCGAGCTGGAATCCACCTCGGTGAGGAAGCGCCGCGCGCGGCTGTAGTCCTCGGTGACGATGGACTCGGTGTGGCCGGAGCCGTACTCGGCGATATGGTCCATGGCCGCGTCCATATCCGCGACCACGCGGATCGCCAGCACCGGCGCCAGATATTCCTCGCTCCAGTCGCTGTCGGCGGCCGCCGCGCAGTCCGCCAGTATCTGCCGGGTCCGCGCGCAGCCACGCAGTTCCACGCCCTTGTCCCGGTAGGCCTGCGCCAGGCGCGGCAGTATCTCCTGCGCGATCCCCTCAGCCACCAGCAGGGTCTCCATCGCGTTGCAAACGCCGTAGCGGTGGGTCTTGGCGTTCAGCGCAATCGCGAAGGCCTTTTCCGCGTCGGCGCGGTCGTCTATGTAGACGTGGCAGACGCCGTGCAGATGCTTGATCACCGGCACCCGCGCCTCGCGGCTGACCCGCTCGATCAGGCCGGTGCCGCCGCGGGGCACTATCACGTCCACATATTCCGGCATGGTGATCAGCGCGCCGACCGCGGCGCGGTCGCGGGTGTCCACCACCTGCACCGCCGTCTCCGGCAGGCCGGCCTCCTTCAGGCCGGCGGCGATACAGGCGGCGATGGCACCGTTGGAGTGCAGCGCCTCGCTGCCGCCGCGCAGTATGGTCGCGTTGCCGGACTTCAGGCACAGGCTGGCGGCGTCGACGGTCACATTCGGGCGGGACTCGTAGATGATGCCCACCACCCCGAGGGGCACGCGCATCTTGCCCACCTGGATACCGCTGGGGCGGTATTTCAGATCCTCTATCTCGCCCACCGGATCCGGCAGTTCGGCGATCTGCTGCAGCCCCTCGATCATGCCGTCGATGCGCGCGTCGTTCAGTTCCAGCCGGTCGAGCAGCGCCGCGTCCAGGCCGCTGTCGCGCCCCGCCTGCATATCGCGCGCGTTGGCCGCCACCACTTCGGCGCGGCGCGCGTCAAGCTGCGCGGCTATGGCGCGCAGGGCGCGATTTTTGCTCGCGGTGTCGGCGCGGGCCATCAGCCTAGACGCCGCGCGCGCGGCGCGCCCCATCTCCTGGAGTTTCACCCGGGCGGTTTGCTGATCGGCGGTTTCGTCAACGGGACTGTTCACTGCGGCTCTCCATGCGGTATCGGATCGGCCGCGCAGTATAACCCAGCAAGATTCGGGTTGAACGGCGAATGCTATTCCCTGGCCCAGCGGTCCAGGTTTGCGGCTATATCCGCCAGCCGCACCAGCGGGTCCTCGATGGCCAGCAGCGCCACCCGCACACTGTCTTCCAGCGGCAGCAGCTGCGCCAATTGCCAGGACAGCGCATCGGCGGAGTCCACCGGGTCGAATTTCAGCGACAGCATGGCCGCGTGCTGCTTCAGCTCGTCGAGCACCGACAGCAGGCCGTCGCACTCGGCGGGTACCGGCTTGGGTTCCGCCTGCGGCAGCCACTCGACATCGCCGAACAGCAGGCCGTCTTCGGCGCGCTGGGTCGCGGTGATACGGAAGCGGCGCTGGCCCTTGACCAGCACATGCAGCAGGCCCTCCTCCCCCTGGCTCCAGTCGACGATCTTCACATAGACTCCCAGCGGCCACACGGACGCGCGCCCCACCTCGCCGCCGGAGCGGATCAGCACCACACCGAAACCGACGTCCGCCTTCAGGGTCGTGCTGACCAGGCGCAGGTAGCGCTGCTCGAAGATGCGCAGCGGCAGGGCCACACCGGGAAACAACGCCACGCTCAATGGAAACAGGGGAATCTGGGGCAAGGTTCTCTCTCTGACCGGAATCTTCCTTAAAGATAACATCCACGCCGGCGGCTATCGGAAAAGAATTTTGTGCCAGTTCGTCTAGACTGATCGGAAACAGGGTCGCGGAGATTTCCGATGCGTTGGCGCCAGGGCCGCAGAAGCAGCAATATCGAAGACCGTCGCGGCCAGCCGCCGGGCACCGGTGGCGCAGGCGGGCTCGGCAACCTGCTGGCGCTGGCGCCCCTCCTGCTGCGCAGCAAGACCGGCTGGGTCATCCTCGCCATCCTGGTCGCCCTCTATCTCTTCGGCGGCGACCGGCTGTTCCAGGGCGCACCGACGGAAACCCGGCCGCCCGCCCTGGGGCCGGCGCAGTCGGGCCAGCCGGGCAGCGCCCCCGGCGACGAGGTGGCGGACTTCGTCTCGGTGGTGCTGGCCGACACCGAGGACACCTGGGGCCAGCTGTTCCAGAGCGCCGGCTACCGCTATGCGCCGCCCAAGCTGGTGCTCTACGACGACGCCGTGCGCTCCGCCTGCGGCCTCAACAGCGCCGCGGTCGGTCCCTTCTACTGCCCGATGGACAGCAAGGTGTACCTGGACCTCAGTTTCCTCGGCGACCTGAAGCAACTGGGCGCACCGGGCGACTTTGCCTTCGCCTATGTGATCGCCCACGAGGTGGGCCACCATGTGCAGAACCTGCTCGGCACCTCGCAGAAAGTGCAGCAGGCGCGCATACAGTCCGACAAGGCCACCGCCAACCGCCTGTCGGTGATGCTGGAGCTGCAGGCGGACTGTTTCGCCGGTGTCTGGGCCTTCTACGCCCACCGCGACCGGCAGATGCTGGAACCCGGCGATATCGAAGAGGGACTGGCCGCGGCCGCGGCGGTCGGCGACGACCGGCTGCAGAAGCGCTCCGGGCGCGCCGTGTCTCCCGACGCCTTCACCCACGGCAGCGCCGAGCAGCGGGTCTACTGGTTCAAGCGCGGATTCACCTCCGGCGACGTGAACCAGTGCAACACCTTCGCCGCCCTGTCCGGGCGCGAGTGAATTGTGGCGGGTGGCGCCGGCCCGTCGGGCGCACTAAGCTGCTGTGCGTAGATAACCAATCAGGAGACATCCCATGCCCAAGGCTACAGCACGGCACATACTGGTGGACAGCGAGGCGCAGTGCCGGGAACTGAAACAGCAGATCGAAGGCGGTGCCGACTTCGGCAAGCTCGCGCGCGAACACTCCAACTGCCCGTCCGGCCGCTCCGGCGGCGACCTGGGGGAGTTCAGCCAGGGGCAGATGGTGCCGGAATTCGACAGGGTGGTTTTTTCCGGCGAACTGAACAAGGTACACGGCCCCATCAAGACCCAGTTCGGCTACCACCTGCTGGAGATCACCAGCCGCAGCGACTGAGCGCCCCTCCCCTGCCAGCCAAAAGCCGCGCACTGCCGCGGCTTTTTTGTATCCGCTGTTGGCTTCCTCTCCGCATATGCTATTGTGCGCAAAATAAATAAAACAGAGAGGAGATCGCACATGATCAGAGTCCGTCAATTCGCGCCGCTGCTGTTTGCCCTCAGCCTGCTCGGCGCCTGCACACAGAAAACCGGACAGAGCCCGGAGCTGCGGGCGCTTTTGGACCCGCAAGCGGAGCTCTGGCAACAGAGCCAGCTGCACAGCGCGCGCCATTTCCACAGCGCCGTCACCGGGCTGCAGCGGCAGCTGGCAAGGCCCGATGCCGACTTCGCGCAACTGGATCGCCTGCTGTACTTCCTGCGCGCCTACAGCTACTTCGGCCCCACGAAGCCGATAGATCACCTGCAGTGGCTCAATCTGGACCGGGCCCTGACCCAGTTGCGCCAGCACCCGCTCTTCTCCGCCGACGGCGCGACTGCGGCGCGCCTGCAGGAGCACTTCGCCGTCACCCTCTACCGCTACTACAACCGCGCGCCGCTGGACGCGCAGCTGGCGCCCCATATCCACGCGCTGAACGCGATACTGCAGCGCTACCAGCGCGGCGAACTGCACAAGGCGGAGCAGTACAGCCTGTGGGAGACCTTCCGCGCGCTCGGCTTCCTCGGCTACGAGGCGCGCCGCAACGCGCAGATCAAGGACGCGCTGAACGAACGGCAGCGGGTGCAAAAGGCCCTGCTCGCCTTCGCGCGCAGCGACAACGCCATGGGCGCCGGCGACTGGCCGCTGAATCACAGCCTGTGGGCACTGGGCAACCTGCAACTGCTGCAGGATGAAGAGGCGGCCGCGGCGCTGGACGAAAGCGTGTGGCAGCTGCTGGCGAAAGACCTGCCACAACTCGACACGGAGCGGCGCAAACAGCTCTACACGCGCCCGTACCTGGTCACCTCCTTCCGCGGCAAGAGCGCCTGTGAGGAGACCTTTGCCGGCCGCTGCGCCTTCCCCACCGAAGAGGAGGCGCTGCCCATCACCTACAGCTGCTCGGCATCGCTGATCATCCGCGCCAACGCCATGAGCGAGCGCGAACTGCAGCAAACCTGCGCAAACCTGCTGGCCCGCGAGGAGTCCTTTCACCAGAAACTCGCCAGCGGGCGCAAGCCGGTGGCCGACGACCACAACCGCGCGCTCGAGGTGGTGGTGTTCGACAACTACAGCCAGTACAACCAGTACGCGCAACTGCTGTTCGATATCAACACCGACAACGGCGGCATGTTCCTGGAGGGCGAACCGGAAAAGCCCGGCAACCAGGCGCGCTTTATCGCCTTCGAGGCCTTCTGGAAACAGCCGCAGTTCAGTATCTGGAACCTGGAGCACGAGTATGTGCACTACCTGGACGGGCGCTTCAACAAGTACGGCGGCTTCGGGCACTTCCCCAGCCACCTGGTGTGGTGGTCCGAGGGCCTGGCCAACTACATCGCCCACGGTGACGACTACGACAGCGCCACGCGCGACCTGGCGGACAGCCGCCCGTCGGAGTGGCCGACCCTCGGCGACATATTCGCCACCGAATACGCCGACGGCACCGCGCGGGTCTACTCCTGGAGCTATCTGGCAATCCGCTTCCTGCACGACACGGACACCACGGCCCTGCCGCGCCTGGCCCAGCGGCTGCGCGAAGACGACTTCGACGGCTACCGCACCCTGCTGGATCAGCTACACGCGGATCTGCAGCCGCAGTTCGAGCGCTGGCTGCAGCAGCAGTCACAACAACTGGCGACCGGTGAGCGCCCCGAACAGCTGCCGCGCAGACTCTACCGCTACCTGTACCGCGACTACCTGCAACCGGCGGAACTGGCCATGGACGAGCTGCACAGGCACCGCGGCTGAGCCGGGCGGCGCGGCCGCGTCCAGCGCAAATTAACTTATTGCACACAAAATAAAATAAAGCTAACCTCGATATTGCTTCTGCACACAAAAATAAATGCTGACATTCAAAGAGGAAAGCGCAATGGCGAACAATAAGAAACTTCTGACCCTGGCTATAGCCGCCGCGATAAGCCAACCGGCACTGGCGGACGAGCGGCGGGATATCGAGACCGCGGAGCTGGAAGAGGTGGTAGTCACCGGCTCGCGCATCCAGCGATCCACCTTCGAGACCCCGGCCCCGACCACCGTGATCGACGCCGAATCCATCAAGATGAGCGGCGAGCTGAACCTGAACGAGGTGCTGTCCACCATGCCGCAGTTCGGCGCCGGTTTCGACGCCACCGACGGCAGCTACTCCTTCGGCAATTCGGGACTGAACGCACTCGACCTGCGCGACCTGGGTGTCAAACGCACCCTGTCGCTGGTCAACGGCCACCGCCCGGTACAGATCACCAGCGACGACAACACCATGGTCACCGAGATCGGCATGATCCCGAGCGAGCTGGTGCAGCGGGTGGAGGTATTGACCGGCGGTGCCTCCGCCGTCTACGGCGCCGATGCGGTGGCCGGCGTGGTGAACTTTATCCTGAAGGACGACTACGAGGGGATCTCGCTGCGCAGCCAGATCGGCGACTCGGAGGCCGGCGGCGCCGGCAACAAGTCCGTGACCCTGACTCTGGGACAGAACTTCGCCGACGGCCGCGGCAACTTCGCCGCCTCCGTCGACTACTTCGAGCAGGACCCGCTCCACTTCCGCGACCGCGAGCACGCCGCCGGCCGCGTGCGCTACGTCAGCAATCCGGAAAACACCGGTCCCGACGACGGCATCGCGGACTTTATCATCCACGACGACATCACCTACCCGGACTTCAACGTGGTGGGCCACACCTTCGGCGTCTGGAACGGCGAGCACGGCGGTTCCGACTGGTACCAGCTGGAGGGCGACGACGCCGTGCTGCGCACTCCCGCCTCCGCCATCGCCGACGGCTGGAAGGCCACCGACGGCAGCGGCTTCGACCCCAACGCCTACAACTTCGCGCGCAGCCCCTACGAGCGCCTGAACGGCTACGGCCGCGCCACCTATGCAATCTCCGACACCACGCGCCTGAGCGCAGACCTGATGTACTCGAAGACCGAGTCCTACGACGAGATAGACCCGGACTTTATCTGGGGCGACTGGACCACGGTGGAAAACCTTCAGGCCGCGGGCATCGCGGTGCCCGACAGCGTGCTGAACGTACTGGCCAGCTACGGCGACAACTGGCTGCAGCTGCCCTACACCTTCGACGAGGCCGGCCCGCGCTGGCACACCAACGAGCGCGAGTACCTGGCCGCCAGCGTCAGCCTGCAGGGGGAATTCGCCAATGGCTGGAACTGGGACACCTACCTGACCAGCGGCTACACACAGGCCGAGCTGGTACAGGGCAACAAGCTGCGCCTGGACCGCATAGACACCGCCAACTTCACCCTGATAGGCCCCTGTGCCGAGGCCGGCAACTGCCCGGCGTTCTCCCCCTTCGAACCCGCCTCCCGCGAAGTCATCGACTATGTGATGGCGAGCCACAGCACCACCACAGACGTGCAGCAGCACGGCTTCGCCGCCAACCTGAGCGGCGACCTGTTCAAACTGCCCGCCGGCGATGTGATGTTCAGTGCCGGCGCCGAGGCCCGCTACGAGAGTCTCGACTACCAGCCGTCCGAACTGTGGCAGTCCGGCAACCTGAGCTCGCAACAGACGCCCATCGACGACGAGGGCCGCACCATCAGGGAAGTCTACGGCGAACTGCTGGTGCCGCTGCTGGCCGACCTGCCGGCGGTCAAGAGCCTGGAATTTGAAACCGCCGTGCGCGGCGCCCGCTATTCCACCGAATCCGCCAACTTCACCAGCTGGAAGACGGGCCTGAACTGGGCCATCAACGACAGTGTCCGCGTGCGCAGCGTCTACTCCAAGGCGGTGCGCGCGCCGCAGCTGGGCGAGATGTTCCTCGGCACCAGCATCGGCTACTCGGACCTGACCGACCCCTGCGACGCGCTGCAGATCGACGGCGGCCCCGCCGACGGGCGCCGCAAGGCCAACTGCCAGGCGCTGGGTATCGAGGAGGGCTGGGACTCCAACCTGAAGGGCCGCCGCGGCCAGGTAATCTCAGAAGGTAACGAAGAACTGAAGGAGGAAGAGGCCACCACCTTTACCGCCGGTATCGTCTTCACCCCCAGCTTCGTGGACGGACTGAATATCTCCATCGACTACTACGATATCGACCTGACCGACATGATCGTGCGCTTCGGCGCCAACGCCAACCTCGCCTACTGCGTCGATCTGGAGAGTATCGACAACGACTTCTGTGCCCAGGTGGTGCGCGCAGCAAACGGCGATGTGCTGTCGGTGCGCGATACCTATGTCAACGCCGACGGCTCCCGCCGCCGCGGTGTGGATCTCGAGGCCGACTACCAGTTCAGCCTCGCCGACACCCTCGGCATTCCCGGCGACCTGCGCCTGAACCTGATCGCCACCCGCCAGCTGGAGAGCTCCTACACCGCAATGAACCTGGTCAGCGGCCGCGAGGAAACCACCGACTACGCCGGTGAGTTCGGCGTGCCCGAATGGAAGGGGGACTTCACCACCACCTACAGCCTCGACGACCTGACGGTGCGCCTGACTACCAAGTACACCGAGGGCGGCCCCATCGACCTGGACGGCAACCCGGAGCGCTACGAGGACTTCACGGTAAGGGATTCCCTCTACTACAACCTCTGGACCGGCTACCGCTTTACAGAGAGCACCGAGGGCTATTTCGGTATCAACAATCTCAGCGACGAGACCTGGACCGACCACCCCTACACCTCCTACGGCTCCGCCAACTACTCGCTGCTCGGCCGCTACCTCTACGCGGGCGTGACGGTGAATTTCTAAACTCCCACCCTCTCCATCCTTTGCGCCGCTTTCGCGGCGCTTTTTTTAGGTTCTTCGCACTTTACCGGGAAACGCGGCTTTGATCTTTAGGAAGAAGTAGTCGTTGTCCCGGTAAAGTGCGATGAACCTAAAAAAACCGGGAGCGGATTCCGCTCCCGGTTTTTTTGTCTTCCGTCAAAGGCGGCCGGTTCAGGAACTAGCCAGCCCCTCCCCCACCGCCAGCGGCTTTCCCGGCGACTTATCCTGTGGCCCCGGGGCCTCCAGCGGCTTGATCAGCAGCAGCAGCAGCGGCAGCAGCGTCAGCGAGCCGAGCAGCGCCGCGGACATGGCCAGTGCGGTCAGCAGGCCGAAATAAATCGACGGCACAAACTCGGACAGCGCCAGTATCGAGAAGCCGGCGATAATCGTGATGGCCGTGTAGAACATGGCGCGGCCGATGGTCGCGTGGCTGCGGTGCATGGTCGCCAGGTAGTCGCCGTCCTTCGCGAATTCGCTGCGGAAGCGGTACAGGTAGTGGATCGCGTGGTCCACGCCGATACCGACGGTGATCGCGGCGATAGTGATCGTCATCATATCCAGCGGAATGCCGGCCAGGCCCATACCGCCGAGCACCACGCAGGCAGCGAGCATATTCGGCACCAGCGCGATAATCGCCAGCCACAGGGAGCGGAACAGCACCAGGAACATCAGCAGTATGCCGACAAACACCGCGCCCAGGGTCAGGATCTGCGACTTGAACAGGCTCTGCAGCATATTGTTGTAGAGCACCAGCAGGCCGGTCTGGTGGATATTCTCCGGCGCTATGCCCATCTCGTCGTGGGCGTAGTCGTAGATGCGCCGGATCAGTTCGTCGCGGCGCAGGTTCGGATCCGTCTCCATCGCCCGCAGGGTGATGCGCGTCTGGTTGTGCTCGACGGAAAGGTAGGGATCCACCAGCACATCGCTGATCTCCTGCGGCAGGCTGGTGCGCGCCACCGCCAGCTCGAAATCGTTCAGCGGGCCGCCGTTCAGATCCCTCGCCACCTTGTACAGCGTGGCCAGGGACTGCACCTTGCCGATCTCCGGCTGCTGCTCGAGAAAGTCGTGCAGCTGCTCTATCCGCGCCAGGCCGGCGGCGGTGAACCAGTAGCTCTGCTCCGCCGTATCGCCGTCGCTGCCGAACGGATCGTCCGCGGCGAAGGGATCCTCCTCGCCGGATATTTCTTCGGCGTCCATCGCGAAGGGGTCCTCGTCCCCTTCGAATGCCGGCGTCTCCTCCTCGGGCTTATCCAGAATGATATCCAGGGTCACTGTGCCGCCGAGGCGGCGGTCGATGACCAGCATGCCCCGGTAGATCTCGGTGGAATCGTCGAAGTAGTCGATAAACCGGTTTTCCACCTTGAGCTGTGAGATACCCACCGCGCTGGCGACCGCCGCCAGCAGGGATACGCCGAGCACCACACCGCGGCGGCGCTCGGCGAAGCGCGAGAAGAGCAGCGTGAAGGCGTGGGAGTTGTCCGCGCTGACGCCGCCGGTGCGCTTCGGCAGGATCATCAGCAGTGCCGGAATCATCAGGAAGGACAGCGCCAGCGCCAGGCTCACGCCGATGGTCATCATCCAGCCGAAATCGATCACCGGGCGTATACCGCTGACCACCAGCGATGCAAAGGCGACGATGGTGGTCAGCGCCGTGTACAGGCACGGCTTGGCCATAAAGCGCACCGCGGCCAGCGCCAGCTGCTCGCGGTCCCACTCCGGGTGCTGGGCGATATATTCCCGATAGCGCACCGCCAGATGGATAGTGATCGCAAGCGTGATAATCAGCAGCAGCGCGACGAAGTTGGCCGAAATCACCGTCAGGCGCCAGTCGAGCCAGCTGAGCAGACCGAGCATGATCACCGCGGTGGTCACGCAGGTGGCGAGTGGTATCAGCACCCAGCGGGCCTGGCGGAAGATGATCAGCAGCGTGAGGATAATAAACAGCAGTATGCCCGCGCCGAAGGTCACCAGGTCGCTCTTGATAAAGGCGATCATATCGGCGGTGATCATCGACACGCCGCCGAGGAACAGCTCCGCCTCGCCCTGATAGCCGGCGAGTATCTGCCGCACCTGCTCCACCCGCACGCGCGACTGCTGCTCCTGCTCGGTGCGGTGCGCGAGGTAGGCTGCCGAGACTTCCTCGAGCCGCGCCGCCTCTTCCGCACTCAGTCCCTCGCTGTTGCGCTTGCGGCGCAGCGCGTCGCGCTCGCGCACCAATTCTATGCCGCGGCTGTCCAGCGCCAGATTCACCAGCAGCGCGGTGGTCTGGCCGTCCGGGCTCAGGATCAGTTCGCGGTAGATGGGGCTGGACAGGAATTCCTGTCGCGCAAGTTTTTTATCGGTGCCGGGTGTGGACAGGGTGCGGATGCCGTCGCTGATATCGGTGATCGACAGCTTGGGGCTGTACAGCAGCGGCACGTCGAGAATCGTCTGCACGCTGGCCACGCCGTCCACCTGCGCCAGCGCATCGCGCAGGCGGCGCAGAGTGGCCAGCGACGCATCGTCGAACAGGTCGCCGCCCTTGTAGCGATAGGTCACCACCAGAAAGTCGCCGCTGGCGTAGCGCTCGGCGATTTCGCGGTAGTAGTCGAGCGCCTTGTCCGCCTCCAGCGTCAGCGAATCCGCAGAGGCGTCCAGCTTGAAGCGCGGCAGGCCGAGCGCGGCCGCCAGCGTCAGCAGCGCGACCGCGATCAGCACCGTTTTCGGGCGGCGGATTACCAGATTCTCGTAGAAGGTCTTTAGAGCTGACAGCATAAATTTCGCTTAAATTAACAATATAGCTAGCAGTGCAGGGGCGAATCTTGTGCTCACCCTGACCGATATGGGCGAACACAGGGTTCTACCCTGCCGGAAAAATTTGGGAAAAACCTTCAGGGCTTGTCGATATGTCCCAGGTCCCGCTCGGGGAACAACAGATCCCTGACCCTGCGCTTAAGTTCCTTGGGCCCGGGAAAACCGCCGTCGCGCACGCGCTCCCAGATCACCGTATCGCCCGCGCGTATTTCAAATACGCCGCCGCTGCCGGGCTTCAGCGCCACCTGTTCCAGGTCGTCGGCGAAGGTGTACAGCAGCTCCTGGGCCATCCAGGTGGCGCGCAGCATCCAGTTGCACTGCACGCAGTAGTGAATCGTGATAGCCGGCTTCATTCCGCCCCCTGTTCGCCCCAGCTGGGCAGCAGCTTCTGTTCCACACCCAGTTGATCCAGCAGCCGCGCGACGACGAAGTCCACCAGGTCTTCGACCGAGCGCGGCTTCTGATAGAAACCGGGACTGGCCGGCAGTATCACCGCGCCCATGCGGGTCAGCTTGAGCATATTTTCCAGGTGGATCTCCGAATAGGGCGCCTCCCGCGGTACCAGTATCAACTGGCGGCGCTCCTTCAGGGCCACGTCTGCGGCGCGCTCTATCAGATTGTTGGAGGCCCCGCAGGCAACCGCCGACAGGGTGCCGCCGCTGGCAGGGCAGATCACCATGCTGGCGGCGGCGCCGGTGCCGGAGGCCACCGGCGAGAACCAGTCGCGCTTGCCGAACAGCGTCAGCTGCCCCTCGCGGGCACCGAAGCGGTCGGCGAGAAAGACCTGCAATGCGCTCTCGTCGCCGTCCGGCAGCTGCAGTTCGGTCTCGGTATTGATCACCACCCGCGCCGCGTCGGACAGCAGCAGCCACACGCGCACATCTGCGCCCAGCAGGCACTGCAGCAGGCGCAGGCCGTACTGGGCGCCCGAGGCGCCGGTCATCGCCAGGGTGACTGTCTTGCTGAAAGAGGATGACACCAGTTCGGCTTCCGTTATCTGTGTAGGATGGGCAAAGGAGCGCAGCGGGCGGAAAACCGCTCCATGCGTTTTCCGCATTCCCGCCATCCATGGCGGGCTCGTGCCCTTCGTTGCGTAGATTGATGGGCACGCTGCGCTTTGCCCATCCTACCGAGTCGCGAGTCCCTAGCCTCGGATCCCGTGTTTCCGCTCCAGCGCGCCCAGCAATCGCTGGTGAATGCCGCCGAAGCCGCCGTTGCTCATCACGACGATATGGCTGCCCGGCTCGGCCAGATTGACCGCGGATTCTACTCCAGCGTCGATATTGTCGAAAATCTTCGCCGGCACCGTGGAGTGGTGCACTACCTCGCCCAGGAACCAGTCCATGCCCTCGGGCTGGTACCAGAGCACCAGGTCGGCGCCGGAACAGGACTGGGCCAGGCGGTGCTGGTGAATGCCCATACGCATGGTGTTGGAGCGCGGCTCTATCAGCGCGATGATCTTGTCGCTGCCGACCTTGGCGCGCAGGCCGTTCAGCGTGGATTCTATTGCGGTCGGGTGGTGGGCGAAGTCGTCGTAGACACGGATACCGGCCACCTCGCCGAGGCACTCCATGCGCCGCTTGACGCCGTCGAAGCTGCCCAGGGCCCGGGCGCCGAGCGCCGGATCCACGCCCACATGGCGCGCCGCGGCCAGGGCCGCGAGGCCGTTGCGCACATTGTGCAGGCCGGTCAACTCCCACTCGACCCGCGCCACCTCGGCGCCGCGGAACTGCACCGCGAAGCTGCCGCCGTCCGCGGCGATATCCACCGCGCACCAGTCGCCGAGACGCACGCCGTCCCCGGCCCCGGCGGCGAAGCGCTGCACCTCGCTCCAGCAGCCCTGCTGCAATACCGCTTCCACCGCCTCCTCGGCGGACGCGACTATCAGGCCGTTGCCGGGCACGGTGCGCACCAAATGGTGGAACTGGCGCTGGATCGCGGCCAGATCGTCGAAGATGTCCGCATGATCGAACTCCAGGTTGTTGATCACCAGCGTGCGCGGGCGGTAGTGCACGAACTTGGAGCGCTTGTCGAAGAAGGCGGTGTCGTACTCGTCCGCCTCCACGACGAAGAAGGGGCTCTCGCCGAGGCGCGCGGACACGCCGAAGTTGCCCGGCACGCCGCCGATCAAAAAGCCCGGCTGCATATCCGCCTTCTCCAGTATCCAGGCCAGCATGCTCGCGGTGGTGGTCTTGCCGTGGGTGCCGGACACCGCCAGCACCCAGCGCCCGCCGAGGAAGTGGTCGCACAGCCACTGGGCACCGGACGTATAGGGCATGCCCCGCTCCAGCACCGCCTCCACCGCCGGATTGCCGCGGGACAGCGCGTTGCCGATGATCACCAGGTCCGGCGCCGGCTCCAGCTGGGCCGGATCATAGCCCTCGGTGAGCTGGATACCCGCCCGCTGCAACTGAGTACTCATGGGGGGATAGACGTTGGCGTCCGAGCCGGTCACCCTGTGCCCCTCGGCCACGGCCAGCTGGGCCAGACTGCCCATAAAGGTGCCGCAGATACCTAGAATATGGATATGCATGGCGGAAATTTGTACTCCTCGTAGTAGCCGCGCAAGCTTAACACGGCGAATCACGGCAGTAATTGCCAAATACCCCAGTTTCGATGCAATTTCATCGCCATTCCATTAGACTCCGCCCCCTAATTTGCCAGCCTCACCCCCCGGGCGGTAGTAGAAACTACCGCCATTGGCCGGCGGCCAATGCGCACTGTAAACAGGATGACCATGTCGAAAAAGAACGCCTTTTATGCTCAATCTGGCGGCGTGACCGCCGTGATCAATGCTTCCGCCTGCGGAGTCATCGAAGCCGCCCGCGAGCATCGCGACCATATCGGCACTGTGTACGCGGGATTGAACGGCATCCTCGGCGCGCTGCGCGAGGAGCTGATCGACGTGAGCCAGGAGAGCGCGGACACCATCGCCGCGCTGCGCCACACCCCGTCCGGCGCCTTCGGCTCCTGCCGCTACAAGCTGAAGAGCCTGGAGGAAAACCGCGCCGAGTACGAGCGTTTGATCGAGGTGTTCCGGGCCCACGATATCGGCTACTTCTTCTATAACGGCGGCGGCGACTCCGCCGACACCTGCCTGAAGGTGTCCCAGCTGTCCGAGAAGATGGGCTACCCGATCCAGGCCATCCATATCCCGAAGACCGTCGACAACGACCTGCCGATCACCGACAACTGCCCCGGCTTCGGCTCGGTGGCCAAGTATGTGGCCGTATCCACCAAGGAGGCCTCCCTGGACGTGGCCTCCATGTGCGCCACCTCCACCAAGGTGTTCATCCTCGAGGTGATGGGCCGCCACGCCGGCTGGATCGCCGCCGCCGGCGCCCTGGCTCAGGAAAACGAAGGCGACGCACCGCATATCATCCTGTTCCCGGAAGTGGCCTTCGACAAACAGAAATTCCTGGCCAAGGTGCAGCGGACCGTGGACGAGAAGGGCTACTGCGTGATCGTCGCCTCCGAGGGCGCCCAGTACGAAGACGGCACCTTCCTCGCCGACGCCGGCACCACCGACGCCTTCGGCCACAAGCAGCTGGGCGGCGTGGCGCCGACGCTGGCCAATATGGTCAAGAGCGAACTGGGCCTGAAATACCACTGGGCCCTGGCGGACTATCTGCAGCGCGCCGCGCGCCATATCGCCTCCGCCACCGACGTAGCCCAGGCCTACACGGTCGGCCGCGCCGCGGTGGAAATGGCCGTGGCGGGCAAGAACGCGATCATGCCGGCGATTGTGCGCAACGCCGGCCCCGAGTACAGCTGGTCCGTGGCAGAGGCGCCGCTCAGTGAAGTGGCCAACGTCGAGAAGATGATGCCGCGCGAGTACATCAGCGAGGACGGCTTCGGCGTCACCCAGGCCGGGCGCGACTACCTGCTGCCGCTGATCCAGGGCGAGGACTACCCGCCCTACAAGGACGGTGTGCCGCAGTATGCGCAATTGAAGAAAGTGCTGGTGGAAAAGAAACTGAAGGAAGGTTTCGACGTTTAAGCCGCAGCGGTCGCGCCGACCATCGAAAGCCCCTGTGTCGCCACAGGGGCTTTTTTGTGCGCGGCGGGAGGGTGCCCCCTTGAAAACCCCAATTGCGGCTTGAACGGAAGCGGAAGTTGCAATTTTCTTAACTGCCAGACAACAGGCCTTTACTCGAAGCATCTTCGGCTAGCGAGTGAAGAATCCGACACACTGATCGGCCTTCTGGCATTAGCGAATCACATCCGGGGGCGGCCGCCACTCGATCACCGCGGCGGTCTCTTTGTCCTCGCACAGCCACACCGTCAGCCGGACGCCTTCGATCAGAGTCCCCCTGGATACCTCGATGGCGCTCCAATCGCTCTCGGTGAAGCGGCGCCCGTGAATATAGAGCCGCGCCAACAGGGCATCGGCGGACTCATACTCGAAGCGGATACTTTCCAGCGTGTCGGCGTCGGTAGCCACCGTCAGACTCAGGCTGTGCTCGCCGCGGTTGTACCGGCTCGCGACGCCGGTCCAGGAGGTGACCAGGTTGCGATCGCAAGTGAAATACTCCGGCACCATCAAGCGCTCGCCGCCGTGAACCATCGCGGCAGACAGTGCCAACAGCAGTAGCAGAAAATTCCATCGCGCTTTACACATAGTACACCGGTAAAAGTGGGGAGGCGACTGGTCGCCTCCCCGGATCTCGGCGCAACGCCGCTTACAGATTCCGATAGACGAAACTCATCTCATCGGCGCGCAGCGCCTGGCCGGCGGTAAACTCGTACATGCAGGAGTCGTCGGTATAGTCCATGAAGTTTTCAATCGGGTCCAGACCCGCTGCATTCTTGCCCTTGGTGCAGCTGTCGCGCCCTACCGGGCAACCGTAGGCCGGGCTCTTCTCGGCCGGGGTGTCGCTGACATAGTCACCGCTGCCGCCGCAGCCGCCCTGGAAGGTGTGGTACAGGCCGAGCCAGTGCCCCACCTCGTGGGTTCCCGTATCGCCCTCATTGTAGGGCTCCGCATCGCCGCCCGGCAGCGTGCGGTAGAGCACCACCACGCCGTCATTGACCGGGTTGGATGCGTAGTCGCTGGGGAATGTCGCCCAGCCCAACAGGCCGCCACCCATGTTGTTGGTATAAAAATTCAGGTCGCCGGCGTCCCCCTGCCTCAGCGCCGCCTTCATTTCCGCTTCGGCGCTCGAACCGTGCCCCGCGGTATACCAGGCATCGTTTGCGGTGACATCCGTAGCCGCCAGCCGGAAGGTAAACGGCGTATTGCGGTAGGCATTGTTCAGCACATTGATCTGGGCATTGATATCGCCCGAGGAAAGCATGCCATTGTTACTGCTGTCTGTGATCACGTGCATATAGACATCGACAACCACGGAGCCCGCGGGGCGGGGCGTATAGCCACTGCCGCCCGGCTTGCCCTTCATGCTGTTAAAGTGCCGCTCCTTCAACTCCGCTTCCGCGTGAGTTGGCGTCTTGGTGCCGCAGCGCAGAAAATTCGCATTGGGATTGGCATGGGAAAACGCATGTTCGCTTTGTGCATTCCCAATCGCGGGCAACGCAAACAGGCTGAATACCACAGCGAGAGAAGTGGTCTTTGGTGCAAATTGCATTATTGTTCTCCTTGTCGAACTCGACCTCGTCGCTTTAGGGGGCGACGTGACGCCATCTATTCGACCAATGACACCGCAGACCCCGCCAGTTCGAAAAGAGGAATATCAAACCGCATATTTTCCGCCACAGCCGCCGTTACACCGAATCAACTGCAGCCAGGTAGATTGGCAATTATTGGGTGCAGACCCATGGTAGTCGAGGCACAGGAAATATAAACGGCGTTTTATCAGTGCCATTCCCAATTTTCTGCACCCCGATCGGCGCTCCCCGCTCTAGAAATCCAACAGACGTACCAAATTGTCCGCAAAACAATCAAATCCATCTTGGGGTCGATAGCTCCTCCGAGGAGGAGCATTCAGCATCACCTCTTTAACCATTGACCCAAAAGAGACAACACAAAACTCTAAACAGAATCCGTTCTCCCGAAGCCAGGAGGCAAGAAGACTACTACACCGTCAGCAGTCCAAGTTATGCACAGTTCCTGGGGAACCTCTGAATAATTCCGCAATGCCTCTGCGGAGCTTGCAGAGCGGTTCACACTCTGCGTTGCGGCTTCTTGAAAGGTCTAGACATTCCTGCGAAGCCGCGCCTTGATTGTGAACCGCTCTGCAAGCCAGAGGTATCGCGGAATTATTCAGAGGTTCCCTAGGAGGCAACTGCCAGCTGAATACTGTCACTGTATATACAGCCGCTATAATTACACCCCCAGTACTCACGGATTTACTTGTTGAGTTTTCAACCTAGTATCACAGGAAAAACTGTCAGCCGGCGGCATCCCATCATCGCTTACACTGACTTTCCGCCTGTAATCAATCCTTTTTTGAAGAAGCCAAGCGATCAGTATCGCGTTGAAATAAGCAAATAACAGCAGCCCAACCTTGTTCAAAACTACTGTTACCGCCATCCCGGAAGCAGTTACCGCCTGTGATATGGAGACCTTTGCATTCATTATATTTAAGAATGCCCACCACAGAGCCTCAGGTGCGGTATTTATAGTGCCGCCTGAATCTCTTTCGAATTCAAGGATCAGACTCGCACCTAATGTGTAGGCCAAAAAAGTTACAAGCAAAACAAAAAAGGTAAAACTTTGAAACTTACTCTCTTGCAACGACTGATAAAGAACTCTTAACGATTTTATTGTTCTAATAAACCTTAGTATACGAACAACACGCGACAACCTTCCCCAGCGCAATGGATCAAGGGCAGGGATTGATGCAACCAAGTCTATCCACCCCCACTTTAAATATCTCCTCTTGCTTTCCGCAGAAAGCAAATTTACAAAGAAATCTGCAAGAAAAACCAGACAGACAGCGAAATCTATATACTGCAATACCAGCTTGATTTCCGGATCTTTGACAACAAAAAGATCAACACAAACCACACCAAGCACATAAATACTAAGCACCAACAAAAAAAGCTGATATACAGGACTTCCTTTTTCTTTCACTATACCTCCGTTAGGCAACCACAGGCGCACAGGATTTTTTGACAAACATCAACCGCTCGAGGCGACTGTAGTGGTCAAGTATTTTTGGCCACTGTCTTTTGAGCATTCCAGTATTTTTCTTCTGCCACATTCTGCGGCAAATCGTCGCTGTTCTGATGTGGCCATATTTAGCCACGAATATCCATACATGACCACATGAAAATACCCATATCCGACCGCAGGCGCCGGATACTCAGCTGGTACTAATTTTCAATTTAATAAAATCGCTTGGCGGTCGTCATCGCTTTATTCAGGTACCGCTATAAACTGCCCGCCTCGAACTCAAAAAAAGCGAGCCGGAAAGGCTCGCTTTGCAAAACATCAATAAAACAGGAATCCGAAATCAGAACGGCAGCCACCAGGGCCCGCGAATGGAAACGGAGTGGGTGGCGCTGTCCTCGCGCCCGTCGCTGTCGCTGACCGTCAGGGTGATCGCGTAGTTGCCGCGCCGCTCGTAGCGGTGCCAGGCCCGCCGCCCCTGCGCCTCGGTGCCGTCACCGAACTCCCAGCGGAAACTGAGGTGCCCGTCACTGCCCTCGCGACTGCGGTCCTGCACCAGTACCCAGTTGAAGAAACGCCTCACGCGAAAGCGCGCCTGGGGTCCCGCGTCGCTATCCTGCACCAGCAGCTCCCGCGCTGAAGTCGCCAGCGCGCCGCGGTCGTCCTCCACCTGCAGGATCACCGTGTAGCTGCCGGTCTCGCGGTAGCGGTGGCTGGGGTGCTGTTCGGAGCTTGTTTCACCGTCGCCGAAGTCCCAGTGCCAGCCGACGATATTGCCGTCACTGTCGCTGCTGCGGTCGGTGAAGCGCACGCGCTTGCCCTGCGCCTCTGTGGTGAAGTCCGCACTGGGAGCCGCGTTGCCGGCGCGCAGGTCCAGTTCTATCACCAGCGGGTCGTGGTCGGAGGCCCGGTAGGGGTCGGCGCCGTAGAGGGAATCCCGCTGTGCCTCGCTCTTGTGCTCGGTGTTGTAGTCCAGCGCGCGCGGTTCGTCGGCGTTGATATGCCAGTCGGCGGTACCGGTCACCAGCGGGGCCAGGGCGGCGTTGGCGAGGGCGTGGTCCAGGTAGCCGGCCTGGGCGTCGAACACGTAGGAGTGGGCCGCGTCGCCGTGGAAGTGGGCCAGCAGATCGGTGTAGCCGGCATCCTGCAGCGCGGTGATCGGGTTTTCCTTCGCGTAGCTGTTGAGGTCGCCGAGTATCAGCACGCCTTCGGTGCCCGTGCCGGCGGGGTCTGTCGCCAGCCAGTCGGCCAGCGCCTCGGCGGCCTGGGTGCGGGCCTGATTCCAGCAGCCCTGGCCGTCGCGCTGGTCGTCGTTCAGGCTTCCGTCATTGGGGCAGCCGCCCTTGGATTTGAAGTGGTTGACCACCACCGCCAGCGATTCATTGCTGGCCAGTTCGGTAAAGGCCTGCAGCAGCGGCTGGCGGTTCAGGTCGTCGAAGGGGTAGCTGGCCAGCGTGGCGGCGTCGCCCAGGGGCCGCACCCTGTCGGCCCGGTAGATGATACCCACGGCGATTTCGTCGCTGCCCAGCTGCGCCAGGCCCGGATTCACGAAAGCATAGATCTGGCCACCGGCGGCGGCGTTGAGGCCGTCGACCAGGTCCTGTATCGCGCTCTCGGCGCCGTAGCCATCGTTCTCGATTTCCATCAGGCCGACGATATCCGCACCGGTGGCGAGAATGGCCGCGATGACCTTGTCGCGCTGGCGCTGGAACTCGTCGGGAGTGTCGGCGCCGCGGGCGGTCGGGAAGCCGCCGCCGTTGCCGTCGCCATTGAAATAGTTGAGCAGATTCAGGCTGGCGACACGCAGGCTGCCTTCGCCCGGCAGTGCCGGTGCGGAGGTGCGCGGATTGGCGGCGGTGAATTGCGGCGCTTGCACCGGCTGCAGCCGGTAGGCGCCGAAGCCGTAGCCGATAACGCCGCGCAGGCCGGTGACTGTGCTGCCGGCGCGCAGGGTATTGGCGGCGCTGAGGGCCGGAGCCGGATAGGGAATGGTTTCCGGGTTCTGCAGCCTGGAGCCGTCGTCGAGCAGCAGGCGGTTGAGGTCGTTCGCCGCCTGCTGCGCCAGGGCGGCGGCGCCGGGCTCGGCGATATGGGTGGGCGTGTAGAGGCGGCCGGCGGACAGGACCAGTTCGCCGTAGCGGGCCAGGTTGTAGTTGCCGCTGACGGTCAGCGTCTGCGCAAACTCGGCCAGCATGCCCTCATGGCGCTCCGGCTGATCGGCGCTGGCAAACGGCAGGCGGATCTGGGCGGCGCTGACGCTGTGGCCGCTACCGCAGACGCTGACGCCGTCGACCCGGTCGAGCTGGGTGAGACCGTAGTATTCGCTGACCCGGCCGCCGACGCGCACCAGGTCGCCCTGCTGCACATCCACGCCGAAGCCGTTGTCGTAGACGAACAGGCCCTCGGAACTGGTGTCCAGGCCGTCCTGGTCGCCGTCCTCCTCCTGCAGGAAGAAGCCGCCGAGACCGGTAGCGGCATCCTGGAAGTCGCCGACCACCACCGCTTCTATCTCGTGGCGCTCGCCGGCGAGCGGACTGGCCGCGCCCGTGCCCTGTACCGCGCTGATCCGCGTGGCCGGGTCGCCGCAGCGGCCCAGGGTGACACCGCCGCTGCCGCCGTGCCGGCCCAGGTCAGAGAAGTTGTCCTGGCCGGCACTGCTCCACTCCAGGGACGGATCGAAGGGAGCGCTGCCGTCGGTGCGGCCATCCGCCACCTCGGGGTTGCGCAGCAGGGTCTGATTCTGGGTGCCGATGGCGGCATCGCCCCACCGGCTGCCGGGATCCACGCCTATCTGGCCGATCACGTCGACGGGGCCGGCCGGGCCTACCAGGGCCACCGCGTCGTCGCCATTGAACAGGCCGCCGCCGTAGGTCTGATCGGCCTCGGCGAGCAGCGCCGCATCCGCCCCCGAATGGGCGAGTACGAACACCTCGCCATCGGCGAGGCTGCCGCCGAGGGCGATATCGGCCCCGGCGGAAGTGGCGCCGTTGAAGTAGACCCGGACGGAATAATTTTCGAGATCCACCGCAGAGCCGCTGCCGTTGTAGATTTCCAGCGCCTTGTTGTTGCCGCTGCCCTCGACATATTCCGAAATAACCAGGCCGCCGGCCTGGGCGCCGCCCGCCAGCAGCGACAGCCACAGCGCCAGCTGCAGCGATATATTGCATTTAGTCATTGTCAGTCCCTATCGGTATCGGTTGCCGCAATTGGCGGGGCGGATTCTGCACCGGGATTCCTAAGAAGAGATGTCAGGACAGTGAAAAATAGCGGTCTGTTTTGTTGCGGCGGAAACAGCGGGATGCGTGACAAAGAAGACGAATAATTTTCGATTAAGGTGAAACCTATATGCGGCGGCGCAATTCGTCAGGGGGAATTCTGGGGAGGCTCCGGTGCGGATTTCGAAATCCGCCAGCTACGCGGCTCCGCAGCCCCCCGGGCCGTGTTAAGGTCCTGCCGATAAATACAATAATTGAGACGGACCATGGAAACCTTCGACCTTCTGATTATCGGCGCCGGTGTATCCGGTATCGGCGCCGGCTGTCATCTGACCCGCAACTGCCCCCACCTCAGCTTCGCCATTCTCGAGGGGCGCGACAGTATCGGCGGCACCTGGGACCTATTCCGCTACCCCGGTGTGCGTTCCGACTCGGATATGTTCACCTTCGGCTACAGCTTCCGCCCCTGGCAAGGCACCAAGGCGCTGGCGGACGGCGAATCCATTCGCAACTATGTGCGCGACACGGCACGCGAATACGGCGTGGACGGGAAGATCCGCTTCCGCCACCGCATGTTGAGCGCCGACTGGTCGTCGAAGGACAGGCTCTGGCGCCTCGAAGTCGAGCGCACCGCAGAGGACGGGAGCAGGGAGGTGATCGCGCTGCAGTGCCGCTTCCTGATCACAGCCACCAGCTACTACGACTATGAAAAGGGCTATATGCCGGACTTCGACGGGCTGGCGGACTACCGCGGCAGACTCGTGCACCCGCAGCAGTGGCCGGTAGATCTCGATTACAGCGGCAAGAAAGTTGTGGTGATCGGCAGCGGCGCCACCGCCGTGACTCTGGTGCCGGCGATGGCGGGCAGGGCCGCCCATGTCACCATGCTGCAGCGCTCGCCCAGCTATGTGCTGTCGCGCCCGCTGGTGGATCCCGTGGGCAGTTTTCTGCAGAAAATCCTGCCCGCGCGGATCGCCTGGGGCGCTACCCGCTGGGTCAATATTCTGCTGTCGATTTTTCTGTACAAGGCCTCGCGCCGCTGGCCGCAGAGGGTGCGCGGCTATCTGCGCCGCCAGGCGCAACGGGAGCTGGGCGAGGTGCCGGCGGCGCCCCACTTCGACCCCGACTACAACCCCTGGGACCAGCGCCTGTGCCTGGTGCCGGATGCGGATCTGTTCCACGCCCTGCGCGACGGCAGCGCCAGCATAGTCACCGACCGCATAGCGCGCTTTACCGAAACCGGCGTGGCGCTGGAATCCGGCCGCCATCTGGAGGCGGACCTGGTGGTGCCGGCCACCGGCCTGGTGCTGCAGTTTCTCGGCGGCGCCGAGATGCGTATAGACGGCAGGCCGCTGGACTCGAAACAACTGGTCAACTACCGCGGCATGATGTTCGGCGGCGTGCCGAATATGGCGGCGCTGTTCGGCTACACCAACAACACCTGGACGCTGAAAATCGATCTCACCTGCGACTACCTGTGCCGCCTGTTCAGACATATGCGCGAGAACGGCTACGACACCTTCACCCCGCGGCTGGATCGGGACCTGCAGACGGAGCCGCTGATCGGCCTCGAGTCAGGCTATGTACGCCGCGCCCGCGACATACTGCCGCGCCAGGGTCACCGCCCGCCCTGGCGCAACCACCAGAACTACCTGCGCGATCTGCTGACAATACGCTTCGGGCGCTTCGACGACGGCGTTATGACCTTCACCCGCGCGGACGCCGGCTGCACTCGGCTGGCGGGAGAGTCTGGATAGAGAGGCGGTTTCGAATCAATCGGGTCGGTCTTTATGCGCCCTGGTCGGACCAGACCGCAAACTCGTTGCCGCAGGGCTCGGCAAAGTGAAAGCGCCTGCCCCCGGGGAAGGAAAAGATCGGCTTGATTACCTCGCCGCCGGCGCCCTGCACCTTTTCCAGCGTGCGCTCCAGATCGGCGCTGTAAAACACGATCAGCGCGGCGCCCTTGTCGGTGCTGGAATGCGCGTCCGCCAGAAAGAAACCGCCGTCCAGTCCCTGCCCGGAAAAGGCGGTGTACTCGGGGCCATAGTCGACAAATGACCAGCCGAACGCCTTTTCGAAAAACGCCTTGGTGGCGCCGAGATTTTTCGACGGAAACTCGACGTAGTTGATTTTTTCGTGTTCGTTCATTGTTTTCCTACTCCTTTTTATTCCCCGAAGCGACGGGCCTCGCCGGCGTATCCACGACGCGAAAGGTACCAGCGGCAACCGCAAAGGGTTCGCCGTCGGCGAGTATAACAGCGCGATCGGTCGCGCGTTCAAAGTCCAGCATCGCGTAGAGCGCGATTCCGCTCCTGCCCCGATACAGCTGCGGGCGATAGATAACGATCGCCATGCGCGCATCCAGACGCTTGTAGGAATAGCCGGCTTCTCCCACCAGCTTGCCGCCGGCGGTCACATAGCATTCGCTTTCGGTTTCGTAGGAGACGGTATGCGTGGAGAGCTCGGTGAAGTCTCCGGCTTCGGAGTGGTGGACACCGGTCCACTCGAGACTCAGCCCCACAAGGCTGTCAAACGCACTTTGCATAGCGGCTTCCCGGTATGTGACCTGAATCAATGGGCCGGGGCACTGCCCCAGATTTCCTCCAGGCGCCGGTCGCGCCCGCAGCGGTAGCGATAGTACTTGTAGCGGATCGGATTGCGCTGGTAGTAATCCTGGTGGTAGCGCTCGGCGGGATAGAAGACGCCGGCAGCGACGATTTCCGTGGCGACGGGCTTGTCCAGCTGTTTCTCGACCTCCGCCCTGCTCGCTTCGGCCAGCTTCTTTTCCTCTTCGCTGCCGTAAAAGATGGCACTGCGATACTGGTTGCCGCGGTCACAGAACTGGCCGCCGCCGTCCAGCGGGTCCACATTGCGCCAGAAGACGTCCAGCAGCTGCGCGTAGCTGATCCTGTCCGGATCGT
This sequence comes from Microbulbifer sp. ABF4_143, assembly GCF_056160225.1. NCBI lineage: Bacteria > Pseudomonadati > Pseudomonadota > Gammaproteobacteria > Cellvibrionales > Microbulbiferaceae > Microbulbifer > Microbulbifer sp. ABF4_143. Next base: position 121,359 of record NZ_JBSWWT010000006.1, on the reverse strand, counting down.
ATTTTACCTGCACCACTTCCGCGTGCCCGGTACCGCCGGCGGACACCTGGTCGTAGCTGGGGTTCTCCAGCTGCCCGCCGCTGTAGCCGGAGGTGGTCTCCAGCACGCCCTCGAGCCTGTCGAAGGGCGGCTCCATACACCAGAAGCAGCCGCCGGCAAAGATGGCGGTGCGGACACTCTGCGCGTCCCCGGCATAGGCTGCGATTGCCGCCAGCGAAAACCATAGGATGATCAATCGGCGCACATTCGGCTCCTTTCTGTTCTGTTGCTGTCCCCTTCCGTCGCCCGGCCGCGGTCATCTGTTACATTTTTCCCCTACAGTGTCAGAGTGCCCTCGCAGGCGCGCGTGAAGATCTGCCGGTAGTCCTCCGCATCGAACGCTATCGGGTTACCGGCGGCGGAAAGGTCCGACGCCGCCATGCGGCCGACCCTTTCCGCCTCGGCGTCGTCTATACCGATATCCCGCAGCCGGTTTGGGATGTGCAGCTGTTCACGCAGCCCCAGCACCCAGGCCAGGACCGCATCGAAGCCGCGCCCGGGCAGATCCAGGTAGCGCGCCAGCCGCGCCACCGGCTCTTCGATCGCGCCGCGGTTGGCGATCAGCACATAGGGCATCAGCACCGCATTGAGCAGGCCGTGGTGGGCATCGTAGAGGGCGCCGAGCGGGTGGGCCAGCGCGTGCATGGCGCCGAGACCGCGCTGGAAGGCGGTGGCGCCCATGCTGGAAGCCACCAGCATCTGCTGGCGCGCCTCCAGGTCGGCGCCATTTCCCGCCGCCCGCGGCAGGTACTCCCTGACCAGGCGCATCCCCTCCAGCGCTATGCCCTCCGCCATCGGGTGGTACGACGGCGAGCAGAAGGCCTCCAGGCAGTGGGACAGCGCATCCATACCGGTGGCGGCGGTGATCTCGGCCGGCAGTTCCAGCGTCAGTTCCGCATCCAGGATGACGATGGCCGGCAGCATCTTCGGGTGGAAGATAATGCGCTTGCGCTGCGCCTCATCGTCGGTGATCACCGACGAGCGCCCGACCTCGGAGCCGGTACCGGCGGTGGTGGGCACCGCAACCACCGGCACCATGCCGTCCTCGTCGACCCGCAGGTAGTTGTCCCCCTGATCCTCGAAATCCCATATCGGCCGCTTCTGCCCCGCCATCAGCGCGATGGCCTTGCCCGCATCCAGCGCCGAGCCGCCGCCGATCGCAATAACACCGTCGTGCCAGCCCCGGTGCAGCACCTCGACGCCGTCGGCGATATTGCGGCCGTTGGGATTGCCCTTGATCTGCGAGAAAACCTCGACCTGCAGGCCGCCGTCGCGGCATATCTGCAGCGCACCCTGTATCAGCGACAATTTTGCCAGCCCCGGATCGGTGACCAGCAGCGGCTTGCGCATCCTGAGTTCGCGGCAGGCGTCGACCAGCTCGGCGACGCGGCCTGGGCCGACGCGTATCGCGGTGGGGTAGTTCCAGTTCGCCTGTTTCAAATTCGCTCACCTCCCTGTATCAAAACTATTGTTTCGCAACAATTCTTGTCGAACGAACAAAACCCTCTATATCGAATTGATCGATGGATTTACATTGATCCTCGTATCCAATCATCAGTTGGTGGTTGCCACGATACAAATGCCAGTAAACAACACAGCTATCGTCACTACTAAATTTCGATACAAAACCGAAAAAGTTCCCGATTGTTACGCTTTCTACTTCTCTTCCCAAATCCCACTGGACTTGCTCCACCCGTTTCCTGGCTTCCCGACCAACGCCTTGAGGAGAGTAGATGATAAAGACATTTACTTGCGCACCAGAGTCATTACTCTTTAGCGTAACGCTATCCGCCGTCTCTCCAGCTTCGGCACACCAACCCTCACCAACCGGTATGATCGCATGGGAAAGCCGGTACTCTTCCGCGGCTGCCGGCCAGGAAAATACACACGCAAGACAGCAACCAATGATTCGACTTAGCCCTTTCACGCCAGAAATCCCGCTGGAAAATTATTCCCACAATGACCATTGATCAGCGCTCAATAGGTCTCACCGATTCAATCATTTCGATGACCGGCCTATAATCTACGGAGTCGCAGTCACCAACATAGCCCGCCGACAGTAAATAGCCGCCATTCAACAGAATCCAGTTGGCATGGCAGCCGTCGTCCAATTCGAAAGGAATGAAGTAACCGGAGTAATCTCCGATCTGAACCGAGCTGACGGGCCAGTTGTTTTCCCGGTAGTGCTCGAGGAACAAACTCAAATCCTGACTTCCGCCCCTGGTATATCGCACCTGAATGACGATCTGCGCTTTTCCATCCGCGCGCTGGAAATAGACAGCCTTGGAGTCTTCGCGCTTGCTTGGCGACCAACCCTCCGGGACGGGCACAGCGGCATCTCTTGCCACGATTTCATTCGCGCTTAGCGAGTGGGACAAAACGAACAAAACGCCGATTGCACCGAGCCGGTATTTCCATTCGATCTTCATCATCATCTCTTGAAGTGAAAGGATTTGGGCCGTGTCAGCTGCTCGAAACCGACACCGGAGAGGCTGCAGCCGCGCCCGGAATTCTTGACGCCGGTCCAGGCCAGGGCCGGGTCCAGATAGTCGCAGCGGTTTAAAAATACGGTGCCGACCTCGAGCCGGTCGCCGAGCGCCAGTGCGGCCTGTTCGTCGCGACTGAAAATAGCCGCGGTCAGGCCGAAGTCGCTGTCGTTCATCAGTTCCAGCGCCTGTGAATCATCGCGTACCTTCTGCACCCCCACCACCGGGCCGAAGGATTCCTCGCGCATCAGGCGCATACCGCCGTGCACGCCGGTGAGCAGCTGCGGCGCCAGGTACTGGGTACCGCGCCTGTCCATCTCGAAATCGCGCGGCTCTATATGGGCGGTCGCGCCGGCGGCCACCGCCTCGTCTATCTGTGCGCGCACCAGGTCTGCGGCCTCGGCGCGCACCAGCGGGCCCAGGGTGGTTTCCGGATCGTCCGGGCGGCCGAGCCGGTAGCGGCGCACCAACTCGACCGCGCGCGCGACAAAATCGTCGAACAGCCGCTCGTGCACATAGACGCGCTCTATAGCGCAGCAGGACTGGCCGGAATTGAAATAGGCACCGTCGACCACCGCCTCCACCGCCTGATCCAGATCCGCGTCGGCGCGCACATAGGCCGGATCCACGCCGCCGAGCTCCAGGCCGACGTGGATAAAACGGCCGGCGGCGGCGCGCTCGACCATCTCGCCGCCGGCCACCGAACCGGTAAAGGCGACGTGATGGATTTCCGCTGCACGGATCAATCGCTCGGTATCGCCGTGGCTCAGGTGCAGATACTGGAAAACCCCCTCCGGCAGACCGGCCTCGGCGAAGGCCTCGACCATGCGCTCGGCGCACAGCGGCGTCTGCGCCGAGTGCTTCAGCAGCACCGCATTACCGGCCAGCAGCGCCGGTACCACCGCGTTGACGGCGGTCAGGTAGGGGTAGTTCCAGGGCGCTATGACCAGCGAGATACCCAGTGGCTCGCGGCGGATAAAGCGGATAAAGCCGGGCTTGTCCGGCAGTTGAATATCGGCCAGGGCCTGCTCGGCGATGGCCGCCATATGGTTGGCGCGCTCGGCGAAGCCGAGAATTTCCCCGCCGGCGAAGCGGAGCGGGCGGCCCATCATCCAGCAGAGTTCCTCGCCGAGCTTTTCCCGGCGCCCGCTGATCAGGGCGACCGCCTGGCGGACTATTGCGACCCGCTCGGCGACGGGGGTGCACTTCCAGGCGGGCTGGGCGCCGGTGGCCCTGTCCAGCGCGGCCCGGATTTCGGGCCCGCTGGCCAGGGGGCGTTCGACGTAAACTGAGTTGTCGATCGGGGAGATGCACTGCAGTTTGTTCACATTTTTTCTCGGCGGTTTGGCGGGCCTGGGCTCGGCGGTCGATCAAATAATTTCGAAGTAGCGATCCAGCTCCCAGTCGCTGACATGGCGGCGGTATTCGCGCTCCTCCCACTCGCGGCTGGCGGCGAAGTGCTCGACGAAATCGCCGCCGAACAGCTCCCGCGCCGCGTCCGAGGCCCTGAACCGCTGGGCCGATTCCCACAGGGTGCGCGGCAGCGCCAGCTCCGGCGGCTGTTCCGCCGCGTAGGCGTTGCCGGCCACCGCGTCCCCCGGCTCCCACCGCTGCATCACGCCGTAGATCCCGGAACCGAGCGCCGCGGCCAGGGCCAGATAGGGATTAGCGTCGGCGGCACCGAGGCGGTATTCGGTGCGCTGGGACTTGTCACTGCCGGGAATCACGCGCAGGGCCGCGGTGCGGTTCTCCACCCCCCAGGTGGCGTCTGTGGGCGCCCAGAAGCCGGGCACCAGGCGCCGGTAGCTGTTGACCGTGGGCGCCAGCAGGGCGAGGAACTCCGGCATCAGCCGCTGCTGTCCGGCGAGGAAGTGGCGCTGCACATCGCTGATATTCTGCGGCTGCTGCGGATCGAAGAAGGCGGACACGCCGCTGCTGCGGTCGCGCAGGGACAGGTGGATATGGCCGCTCTGGCCCGGATAGTCGGCGGACCACCTGGCCATAAAGGTGGCCATCAGGCCGAGCCGCTGGGCCAGCACCTTGATAAAAGTCTTGAACAGCGCCGCCTTGTCCGCGGCCGCCGTGGCCGAGTCGACGGTGATGGCCGCCTCCAGCACGCCGGGGCCGGTTTCCGTGTGCAGGCTCTCGAGGGGGAAGTCCATCCGCTCGCACAGGTCGAGAATCTCCCGGTAGAGCTCCGCGTGCACCGAGTTGCGCAGCATCGAGTAGCCGAACCAGTCCGGCGTGAAGGGTTTCAGGTTGCGGAAGCCCTTGTCGCGGGCCGAATCCGGGGTCTCGTCGAACAGGAAGAATTCGTATTCCAGCGCCGCCAGCGGCTCGAAGCCGAGCCCCCGGCAGCGCTCGATGACCCGGCGCAGGGTCGCGCGCGGGCACACCGCCTGGGCCTGGCCGTCGAACTCGGCCAGGAACAGCAGCATATCGCCCTCGAAGGGGACCTCGCGGCAGCTCTCGGGCAGTATGCGCACCGGCGCGTCCGGGTAGCCGGTGTGCCAGCCGGTGTAGCGGGCGTTGTCGTACAGCTGGTCCTTGACGTCCCAGCCCAGCACCACGTCGCAGAAGGAGAAGCCGTGCTGCAGCGAGGACAGGAACTTCTCGCGGCTCATATACTTGCCGCGCATAACGCCGTCGTTGTCGAACAGCCCCACCTTGACGTGGCTGAGGCCGCGCTCCTCGACAATGGCGCGCGCCTCCTCGGCAGTCCCGATTTCCCTGGGGTTCAGCATGGGGCCAGCCTCCCTGTTGTTATCGGTTTGGTTGTTGTGGCTGGTAACAGGATAGACCCGCCAGGAGGTTGGCAGGCCCTAACTAACGGCTATAAGGGCGCCGCTTTCAGCGTCGCTGTCGAGCGTTTATAATCCGCGCTCCCAAATTTCCGATCACTCTTCAGTCAGGACCAGCAATGAGCTTCGACAAGATCCCCGCAGGTAAGGACCTGCCCAACGATATCAACGTAATCATCGAGATCCCGGCCAACCACGACCCGATCAAGTACGAAGTGGACAAGGACGCGGACGCGGTATTCGTGGATCGTTTCGTGGCCACCCCGATGTTCTACCCGGCCAACTACGGCTATGTGCCCCAGACCCTGTCCGAAGACGGCGACCCCCTGGACGTGCTGGTTGTGGCCCCCTACCCGGTGATGGTCGGCTCCGTGATCCGCTCCCGCGTGATCGGCGTGCTGAATATGACCGACGAGTCCGGCGTGGACGCCAAGCTGCTGGCGGTCCCCCACAGCAAGCTGACCAAACTCTACGACCACGTGCAGGAGATCTCCGATCTGCCGGAGCTGCTGATCAAGCAGATAGAGCACTACTTCGAGAACTACAAGGCGCTGGAAGCCGGCAAGTGGGTGAAGGTGGACGGCTGGGCCGACGCCGAAGCGGCGCGCGCCGAAGTGCTGGCCTCCCGCGAGCGCTACCTGAAAGAGAACGGCTGAGCCTGACTGAGCCCAATAAAAAACCGGCCCCGCGCCGGTTTTTTTGTGACTGTCGCAGGGGCAAACCTTGTGTTCGCCCCTACGGGTCGATCTGCCAGTCGGGAATATCCACCGCCACCGGCGGTTTGCGCGCGCGCTCGCTCTCGTCGACCAGATTGCCCTGCGCCGGTTTCAGACTCAGGTGATCGACAGACACCCGCACCGCCTCTTTCCGCTCCCGCTCGTGCTCCTTGACCAGATTGCCCTCCATCGGCGCCAGGCTCCAGTCGGGCTGCACCTGAGGCTGCGCCGTTTGCGGCTGCGGCTTTTCCTCCACCCGCGGCGCCGGCGCAGGCTCGCCCTCGGCTTTGAGCGCGGCCTGGGCGCCCATCTTGGCCAGTGTCGCTTTCAATTGCTCGGCCTGGGCCTCGGTCAGACCTTTCTTGATCGCCAGCGGGCGGCCGCTGAAGAGTTTCTCGACGGTTTCCGGCCCCGCCTTGAACAGGCGCGCCAGGTTGGCCTTGACGTCAGCGGCGGTGAAGCCCGGCACCAGGTCGCCGCGGAAGATCAGGCTGTAGGTCAGCTGGGAGTTGGGTTGCGACATCGGCTTGCCTCTTCTTATGCGTCTTATTCGTCGGAGTCCAGGGTCTGGTCCATGGTATAGGCGGGCGCGGCAACTGTGGTGCCGCCGACCCGGCGCGCCGGAACGCCGGCCACGGTGGTGTGTTCGGGCACGTCGCTCAACACCAGGCTGCCGGCGGCGATCTTCACGCCCGCGCCGATCCTGACCGGCCCCAGTATCTTGGCGCCGGCGCCGATCATCACACCGCGGCCGATTTTCGGGTGGCGGTCACCGCCGCCACTGCCGCTGCCGCCGAGGGTCACCGAGTGCAGTATCGACACATCGTCCTCGACCACACTGGTCTCGCCCACCACCAGGCCGGTGGCGTGGTCGATCATAATGCCGCAGCCGAAGCGGGCCGCCGGATGTATATCCACCGCGAACTGCTCCGACACGCGGCTCTGGAAATAGAGCGCCAGCGTGTGCCGTCCCTGCCCCCACAGCCAGTGGGCCACGCGGTGCGACTGCAGCGCGTGGAAGCCCTTGAAATAGAGGAAGGGGGTCAGGTACTGATCGCAGGCCGGGTCGCGGTCGTACCAGGCACAGATATCCGCGCGCATGCAGCGGGAAATGGACGGGTCGCTCTTCAGCGCCGCGGCGATGACTTCCTGCAGCGCGGTGGCGGTCAGCGCATTGTGGTCCAACACCGACGCCAGCTGATAGGAGAGCGCATCGTCGAGGGACTTGTGGCGCAACACCGTGTTGTGGAAATAGCTCGCCAGCACCGGCTCACCGGCCGCCGCCTCGCTCGCCTCGGCGCGCATCGCGCCCCAGACGTCGCGCTTGTCAATCTCACCTTCGATGATCGGCTCCTCGGTTATTGGCTGTCCGGATAGCAGTGTTCCGGCACCCGCACGAAGCGGGTATATATCTCGTCTATCTGCGCGCACACAGTGTCGCACAATTCCAACTCACAGCGCTGCAACTGTTCACAGAGCCGCTCCGCGGTCAGCAGCCGCTGCAGCTCGCGCGCGCGCGGCGCATAGCTCAGGTGCCAGCGCTCCGGCGCCACGCCGCCGCGGTCCTCGGCGTAGGGGCGGAAGAGCCCGTAGCTCTGCCCGGCCGCGATACGCCGGTCGAGCCAGCGGTGGAAGGGGCCGAAGACACCTTCGTCGGCCACTTCCTGCGGCGTCAGCTGCGGACAATAGTCCGCGGGCACCGCCGCGGCGTCGACCACATCGAAATCCGTACCCCAGTGATGGCGCGAGGCGCCCGGCAGTGCCGACCAGCGCAATATAGCGAATGCGATCTGTTCCGGCGACAACCGCGCCAGATCCAGCGGGGCGCCGGCGCTGTCGAGCACCGGGCGCAGGCCCGCGGCCTTGCGGTTCCAGATGACCCGCTGGCGCTCGAAGCTGCGGAAGCCGGACACCAGGCGCGGGTCGAAGCCGGCGTCGCGCGCGTCGGCACAGAGACGCTCGAAGGCGACCAGCGCCTCCGGGTGCAGCAGCTGCCCCGAGCGCGGCTCGACAACGACGTGCTCATCGGTGAGACCGAACAGCATGCGCTCCAGCGGCGCGGCCAATGTTGTGCTCATGACGCTCTCACCAACAGGAAAAAAGTACAAAGCAGACTAAAGTGAAGGAACCAAAAAACTCTACTCTATCAAAAAAGGTCGAGTGACAAGGAGGCCCCGAAATCATCGAAAACCTTCCAATACCGAACTCGATACGCCACCTCTCTTTAGCACCATTGCTGATGAAAGTTTGGCCCTTTATTGTTTTATGCTATGTTCAATCGCGCGGTCAACGGATTGAGCCGCAACGATTTAGAGCTCAACCAAGTTAGAGCAAGTTAGGGACAACCACATGCACCCGAGTCAATCAGAGCTGTTACAACTGAAAAACCTGGGCCTCGCCTCTGTCAACATACTGCACTCCATCGGTATCCGCTCCTGTGAGGACCTGCGCCGGGTCGGCCCGGTGGGAGCCTTTATCAGCATTCGCAGCCGCGGCATCAACGCCTCCAGAGTAATGCTCTACGCCCTGCAGGGCGCGCTGCTCGACGTGCACTGGAACGACCTGGATCCCGACCTGAAACAGCGCCTGGCCAGCGAGGCCGACCGCCTGCTCGCCGCGCAGAGTTCCGAGTGAGCCCCCTCGTCTGTCGGCCGCGCCGCGGATCTTGAAAGCGGCGCCGCCGCCCCTATCTAAACTTCCTCTTAAGAAATTCAACTTGGAGAACACCGATGTTGCGCATTGGTCTCTTTCTGCTGACCAACCTGGCCGTTCTGGTCCTGGTTGGCATTATTTTCAACCTCTTGGGGATCGAGGGCATCCTCCAGGCCAACGGTGTCGACCTGAACCTGGGCGGCCTGCTGACGATGTGTGCCATCTTCGGCTTCGGCGGTGCCTTTATCTCGCTGCTGATGTCCAAGACCATCGCCCGCATCAGCACCCGCACCCAGGTCATCGACCAGCCCCGCACCGCCGACGAGCAGTGGCTGGTGGAAACGGTGCGCGAGCTGTCGCAAAAGGCCGGTATCGGCATGCCGGACGTGGGTATATTCCCGATGCCCCAGGCCAACGCCTTCGCCACCGGCTGGAACCGCAACAGCGCCCTGGTGGCCGTCAGCTCGGGCCTGCTGGAGCGCTTCAACCGCGACGAGGTGCGCGCCGTGATCGGCCACGAAATAGGCCACGTCGCCAACGGCGACATGGTCACCCTGACGCTGATACAGGGGGTTGTGAACACCTTCGTGATGTTCTTCGCCCGCCTGGTCGGCTTCTTCGTCGACCGGGTGCTGCTGAGAAACGAGCAGGGCCTGGGGATCGGCTACTATGTGACCTCGATCATCATGGATATCATCTTCGGTATCTTCGCGATGATGGTGGTGGCCTGGTTCAGCCGCCGGCGCGAGTTCCGCGCGGATGCGGCCGGTGCCAGCCTGGCCAGCCCCCAGTCGATGATCGCCGCCCTGCAGCGCATCAAGGCGGAGTCCGAAGCCGGCCACGAAGCGGCCCTGCCCAGCAACATGAAGGCCTTCGGCATCTTCGGCAACATGGGCGCGCTGATGGCCAGCCACCCGCCGCTGGAAGACCGCATCCTGGCGCTGCAGAGCCCCCGCTAACGGGAGGCCCAGGGCGCTTTCAGTCCGCGGCTGTTAACCCGGCGACTCTGCCGGGTTAACATGCCCAAATCACTTCGAAACTGCATACCGCCGACCATGAACAAGCTCAAGACCTTGCTGCTGGCCGCGCCACTGCTGTTGCTCTCCGGCTTCGCCCCGGCGACGCCCCAGATTCCAACCTTCTCCACCGACGACGAAATCAACACCATGCAGGTGTTCAACTTCGCCAGTCCCTCGGTGGTCTATGTCACCAACGAAACCCTGGTGCGCGACCGCTGGACCCTGCGCCTGCACACGGTGCCCAAGGGCGCCGGCAGCGGCTTTATCTGGGATGACCGGGGTCATGTGGTGACCAACTTCCATGTGATCGAGGGCGCGCGCAAGGTCACCATCACCCTGCAGGACCGCAGCGAGTGGCCCGCGGAGCTGGTGGGCTCGGCGCCGGAGAAGGATCTGGCGGTACTGAAGATAGACGCGCCGCGAGAGCTGCTGAAACCGCTGGTGGTCGGCACCTCGAAGAACCTCGCCGTGGGGCGCAAGGTACTCGCCATCGGCAACCCCTTCGGCCTCGACACGACCCTGACCACCGGCGTCGTCAGCGCTCTGGGACGGGAGATACAGGCGGCCAATAACCGCACCATCCGCAATGTGATCCAGACGGATGCGGCCATCAACCCGGGCAACTCCGGCGGCCCGCTGCTGGACTCCAGCGGCCGCCTGATCGGCGTCAACACCGCCATCTACAGCCCCAGCGGCGCCAGCGTCGGTATCGGCTTCGCGATCCCGGTGGACACGGTCAAGAAGATAGTGCCGGAGCTGATCGCCCACGGCCGCCTGGTGCGCCCGGTGCTGGGCATAGAATCGGCACCGGACCAGTGGGCCAGTCGCTACGGCTTCGAGGGCGTGGCCGTGCTGCGCACCGCGCCGGGCATGCCCGCCGAGGAGGCCGGCCTGCGCGGCATCTACCGCACCCGCGGCGGCGGCTGGCAGCTGGGCGATGTGATCGTGGAAGTGGACCGGCAGCCGGTGCGCAGCTACGACGACCTGCTGAACGTACTGGAAAACCACCGCGCCGGCGACGAGGTCAGCCTCGGCTTTGTGCGCGACGGGCAAAAGTACGAGACATCCGTTACACTCGCCGCCCCTGAATAAATGGCCGGCGATGGGTGGAGAGCCCCGAGCAGTATGCAGAAATATTTTCTTTGCCGTTACGATGAATTGACCGAGGGGCAGTCCAAGGGCTTCTCCGTTGGCGACACCGCAGCCGGAACCGACAATGTGTTCGCGGTGATGAAAGACGGCGAGGTCTACGCCTACAAGAACAGCTGCCCACACCGCGGCATCAACCTCGACTGGCAGGAAGACCAGTTCCTCGACCCGGACGGCGCGCTGATTCAGTGCGCCTCCCACGGCGCCCTGTTCCTGATAGAAACCGGCGAGTGTATCGCCGGCCCCTGCGCCGGCGATTCGCTGACGCCGGTTCCGATCGAGCACACCCGGGAGGGGCTCTACGTACTGCTCGCGGACTAATTCCTCAGGCCCATGTAGGGGCGAACCCTGTGTTCGCCCTGTCCCGGGCGACGCCCGGGCCCAGCAGTGATCCCGTGGCGGCCCTGCTGCCCCTACGAGCCCCGTTTGACAAAGGGGACAGCCTCCGCGAGCGCAATCTCCCCGGCGCCGATACGCGCCCGGTAAGCGAGCACTTCCACTCCCGCCTCAACCGCCGCATCCAGGGCCGCCGCGTAATCGGGATCTATTTCCCGCGCCGCCTCCACCGTCTCGATTCCAGTGTGCTGCACACAGTAGAAAAGCACCGCGCGCACGCCGTTTTGCGCCAGCTTCTGCAGTTCGCGCAGATGCTTGGCGCCGCGGCTACTGACCGCATCCGGAAAGAGGCCGCGGCTTCCCTCGGCCAGGGTCACGTTCTTGACCTCCACATAGCAGTCGCCGGCGGAACCGGACAGCAGCAGGTCGATACGGCTCTTCTCGTCGCCGTAGCGCACCTCGCGGCGCAGTGTCTCGTAGCCCTGCAGCTCCGCAACCACACCGCCGGCGATCGCCTCCTCAACCAGCGCGTTGGCGCGGCCGGTATTCACCCCGGCCAGGGCGCCCTCCGGCGTGGTGGTGACCTCCAGGGTGTGGCGGTACTTGCGCTTGGGATTGCCGGAATCGGAATACCAGCAGGGCGTGTTTTCGCTCCAGCAGTTTTTCATCGAGCCGGTATTCGGGCAGTGGATGGTGATCACCTCGCCGGACGACATCTCTATATCGGCGAGGAAACGCTTGTAGCGGCGCAGCAGAGTGGCCCGCTGCAACGGGGGATCGAGCTTCACGGTACGACCTAAACTGACTATTTGAACGCCACAACATAGCAAACAACATTTTGTGGCGCGAACCGGAGAGATTTGATAGCTTCTTCGCCCTCGGCCGCCGGGGCCCCGATCATCTGGGGTTGGGGCGGTGAGGAAGGAATAGCCTGCTATCGCACTCCCATTGTGCGGGTCAAAAATGCATCGCTCCGGTTAAAACCGGACTAGGCTAGATTGAATTTGGTGGTATCGCCCCCATAAACGGGGGCCCGTATAGAAAGAGAGGCAACGACTATGCCCAAAACTGCTGCGAGCACCGAATCTCTGCACGGCTTTGAGCCCTACAAGGAGAAAAAGGGCGAAGAGTACATGAATGAGAAGCAGCAGGAGCATTTCCGCAACTTGCTGTTGGCCTGGAAGGCCGAACTGATGGCGGAAGTGGACCGCACCGTTTCCCATATGAAAGACGAGGCCGCCAACTTCCCGGACCCGGCCGACCGCGCCAGCCAGGAGGAGGAATTCAGCCTGGAACTGCGCACCCGCGACCGCGAGCGCAAGCTGATCAAGAAGATCGACGCCACCTTGGAGCTGATCGACCAGGACGACTACGGCTACTGCGAGGCCTGCGGCGTGGAAATCGGCATCCGCCGCCTGGAAGCGCGCCCCACCGCAACCCTGTGCGTGGACTGCAAGACCCTGGCGGAGATCAAGGAAAAGCAGATTTCCGGGTGAAGCCGCGCGCTTAGCGAGCACCGCTCGCTGCGCGGGTTCACGCCCGGCCAGGGACGGCCGGGCCGGGCGATGCCCCAGGGACGGTTTCTCGCGACTCACTTTCCCAGGGGCGGCGCATGCTCACCGCCAGCAAAGCCACCACTGTGCTATCCAAGAACCCGCCGTTGAACACCCACAGATACATCGGCCGCTTCGCCCCCTCCCCCACAGGCCCGCTGCACTTCGGCTCCCTGGTCTGCGCTCTGGGCAGTTATCTGGACGCCACAGCCCACGGGGGACACTGGCTGGTGCGCATGGAGGATCTGGACCCGCCGCGGGAGGAGCCCGGCGCCGCCGAGCGCATTCTGAAATCCCTGGAGGCCCACGGCCTGCACTGGCACGGCCCGCTCGAGTGGCAGAGCCGCCGCCACGCCCTCTACGAGGACACCCTCGCCGATCTGGCGGCGCGGCAACTCATCTACCCCTGCCACTGCTCCCGCAGCCAGATACGCCGCAACGGCGGCCACGACAATGCCGCCTGCCACGCACGCGGCGAGAGCCAGGGCCCCAGCGCCCTGCGCCTGAAGTGCGCCGGCGGCGAGGAACACTTCACCGACCTGTGGCGCGGCGAACAGTGCCAACAGATCCGCGAAGACACCATCCTCAAGCGCCGCGACGGCCTCTACGCCTACCAACTCGCGGTGGTCGTGGACGATATCGACCAGGGCATCACCCACATAGTGCGCGGCGCCGACCTGCTCGATACCAGCGGCGCGCAGCTGCGGCTGTTCCGCCTGCTCGGCGCAACGCCGCCCCGGTTTGGCCACCTGCCGCTGGTGATGGGCCCCGGCGGCCACCAGAAGCTCAGCAAACAGAACCACGCCCCGGCCATAGACGATCGCAGAGCGCCGGAAAACCTGTGCACGGCACTGCGCTTTCTCGGCTTTCACCCGCCCGCGGAACTGGCGCGGGAGGCACCGGAACATATCCTCAAATGGGCCGCGGCGCGCTGGCAGCGCCACCAGGTGGATCTGCGGAACAGGCAGCTGGGATGACGCCACAGCGGCTGCGCCGAACAGGCCGCGCGGCGCCAGCTACTGAATTTCCCTGTTGATCCCGGCATACTTGGCGCCTGCAACAAAGAGCGCGTCGAATATTCACAGTGACAAAGCCGATGTTTTCACCCGAATCCCGAGCCCCGCATCCCGAGTCCCGGCTTCCATGAGCAACCGCACCCTGTTAATCCTGCTGGTACTGGTGGGCTACGTCTTCTCGCCGACCATCTTCACCTGGATGATCAACCCCGCGGGCGCCTGGTACCGGCCGTTTATTCTCTGGTTCGTCCTGATACTGCTGGCGGTGTTTGTGCAGATGAGGCGCAAGTCCGATGAGCTTTGAGATAGCGCACATCGCCCTGATCGGCGTGGCCTATATCGCCGCGCTTTTTTTCGTCGCCTTCGCCACCTCCAAGGGCTGGCTGCCGGCGCGCTGGGTGCGCCACCCGGTGATCTATGTACTGTCACTCGGCGTCTCGCTGTCCGCCTGGACCTTCTACGGCATCGTCGATCTGGCCTGGCAGTACGGCTACGGCGTGCTCGCCTACTACCTCGGCACCGGCGCCATGTTCCTGTTCGCGCCGGTGGCACTGGAACCGCTGGCGCGGCTGGCACAGCGCTACCAGCTGACGTCACCGGCGGATCTGCTGGTGTTCCGCTACCACAGCCGCGAGGCCGGCACCCTCGCCACCCTGTTTATGCTGTTGGCGCTGCTGCCGCTGATCGCGCTGCAGATACAGGCGGTTTCGGAGACGCTGGCGCTGCTGTCCCGGGACAGCGTCGCCGCTCTGGCGCTGGCGGAGAGCGGCGTCACCAGCAAGAACCTGATCGCCTTCCTCTACTGCGTGCTGCTCGCGGTCTTCACCAGCATGTACGGCGCCACCCGCGAACGCCGCGCCGGCCTCGCCAGCGCCATGGCGCTGGAGTCGGTGGTCAAACTGATCGCGCTGCTGGCCGTGGGCGCCTACGCGATTTACGGCGTCTTCGGCGGCTTCACCGGCCTGGACGAATGGCTGGCGCAGAACAGCGACATGCAGCAACTGCTGTACACGCCGATCAAGCAGGGCTCGTCGCACACACTGCTGCTGGTGTTTATCGCCACCGCCGTGGCCATGCCGCACATCTTCTATTTGAGTGTCGCCGAGCGCCCGGCGGAGCGCACACTGCGTATCGCCAGTTGGGGCTTCCCGCTGTTCCTGCTGCTGATGGCGCTGCCGATCTTCCCGATCATGTGGGCCGGTTTCGCACTGGACGTGGCGGAACCGGTGCAGTACTTCTCGCTGGCGGTGCCGCGGGCCAGCGGTTCGGCCCTGCTGACTGCGCTGGCATTTATCGGTGGCCTGTCCGCAGCCACCGGCGCGCTGGTGATGATGACCCTGGCGCTGTCCACTATGGTCATGAACCACTGGCTGCTGCCCGGTACCCGCTGGCACTCGGAAGACAATATGTACCGCCAGTTGGTGTGGCTGCGCCGCGCGCTGGTGGCGGCGCTGTTTCTGGCCGGTTTCGCGTTCTACCTGCTATTGAACAACCGCCTGTCCCTGTCCGACCTGGCGCTGCTGGCCTTTATCGCGTCGCTGCAGTTCCTGCCCGGCATCTTCGCCGTGATCCACTGGCCGCGCGGCAACCGCCGCGGCTTTATCGGCGGCCTGCTGGCGGGCATGCTGGTGTGGGCCTGCGGCCTGCTGCTACCGGCGGTGTTCGGCCTCAGCGGCGTCCCCCTGCCCGGCACCGATATACAGGTGCCGCTCGGTATGAGCATCTGGACTCAGATCACCACCCTGTCCCTGGCGGTGAACGTGCTGCTGTTTATCGGCCTGTCGGTGTTCACCCAAAGCAGCAGCCTGGAGCAGTATGCAGCCGACCTCTGCAGCGACGACACCCTGAGCCAGGCCCTGCGCCTGGAGCTGGACGTGGAGTCAGCGGCGGACTTCCGTCTGCGCCTGGCCGAAAGCCTCGGCGCCGCGACCGCCACCCACGAGGTCAACCGCGCCCTGCGCCAGTTGGGCCTGCCGGACGACGAGCGGCGCCCCTACGCGCTGCGCCAGCTGCGCAACAAGCTGGAAGCCAACCTGTCCGGACTCTTGGGGCGGGTACTGGCGGGCCAGATCATCGACCGCCACTTCCCGTTCAAGGACAGCGACCAACCGGCCAACAAAGACATCCACCTGATAGAGACGCGCCTGTCCCGCTACAAGAACCAGCTCACCGGCCTGGCGGCGGAGCTGAACAACCTGCGCCTCTACCACCGGCAGATGCTCGAGGAGCTGCCGCTGGCCGCCTGCTCCCTGGGGCGCGACGGCGAGATACTGCTGTGGAACTACGCCATGCACGACCTGACCGGCATCGCCGCCGGCGAGGTGATCGGCTCCAAGCTGGAATACCTGCCGGAGCCCTGGCGCACCCTGCTGATCGAGTTCGCCGATTCCGCCGACGACAGCCGCTTCAAGCAGCAGGTCAGCCTCGGCGGCAACAGCCACTGGCTCAATCTGCACAAGACGCGCCTGCGGAGCAGCCGCGGCGAGCGGGCGCGCAACCCGCGCGGCGACGCGCAGATGCTGCTGCTGGAAGACATCACCGAGACCCAGGTACTGGAGCAGGAACTGATCCACAGCGAGCGCCTGGCCTCGGTCGGCCGCCTGGCCGCCGGGGTCGCCCACGAGGTGGGCAATCCGGTCACCGGCATCGCCTGCCTGGCACAGAACCTGCACTTCGAGTCCGACAGCCCCGAGGTGCGCGACACCGCCGACCAGATCCTCAGCCAGACCCAGCGCATCAGCCGCATAGTCCACTCGCTGGTGAACTTCTCCCACAGCGGCAGTCACGACGGTGACAGCGAGCGCGCGCCGGTGGACCTCCACGCCTGTGTGCAGGAGGCAGTGCAGCTGCTGTCGCTGCAGCGGGACAAGACCCAGGTCACCTTCGACAACGCGGTGCCGGAGGACCTGATAGCCCCGGGCGACAACCAGCGCCTGATCCAGGTGTTCATCAATCTGCTCAGCAACGCCCGCGACGCCAGCCCCGACGGCGGTCATATCCAGATAGACGGCTATATCGACAAGGGCTGTGCCTGCGTCTCGGTCACCGACGACGGCCCGGGCATATCCCCGCAACACCGCGATCGCATCCTCGAACCCTTCTTCACCACCAAGGAGCCCGGCGAGGGCACCGGCCTCGGCCTGGCGATGGTGTACAGCATCGTCGAGGAGCACGACGGACAGCTGGAGCTGGTGAGTCCCGCCAATCCGGAGACTGGGCGGGGGGCACGGTTTATCGTGCAGCTGCCACTCGGCGTGGCGGGCGATGAGTGATGAAAAATGCGTGACTGATTGTTCACCACCCGTCTATGGGTTGCATCGAAACGCCCAGCGGGTAAAACTAGGGTCCTCCTGAGCGTTTTGTAACCAGGCGTAACACATGAGCCACATCCTGATCGTCGAAGACGAAGCCATCATTCGCACTGCACTGCGCAAACTGCTGGAGCGGCACAAGTACAAGGTCAGCGAGGCGGGCTCGGTGCGCGAGGCGACCACCAAGTACCGCCTCAGCGATGTGGACCTGATCATCTCCGACCTGCGCCTGCCCGGCGCCCCGGGTACCGACCTGCTGAAGCTGGCCGGCGACGTGCCGGTGCTGATCATGACCAGCTACGCCAGCCTCAGATCCGCGGTGGACTCGATGCGCATGGGCGCCGCCGACTATATCGCCAAGCCCTTCGACCACGACGAGATGATCGCCACGGTGCGCCGCGTGATCGGCAAGGCGGAGCAGAGCCGCGCCCGGGCACCGGCGGGCAAGGAGCCCGGCCGCGCCATCGCCGGCATGATCGGCGACAGCCCGGTCATGCGCGAGCTCTACAGCCGTATCCACAAGGTCGCCCCCACCGATGCCACGGTACTGGTACACGGCGAGACGGGTACCGGCAAGGAGCTGGTGGCGCGCGCCATCCACGAGGAGAGTCGCCGCGCCGGCAAACCGCTGATCTCGGTCAACTGCGCGGCGATTCCGGAAACCCTGATCGAGGCCGAACTCTTCGGTCACGAAAAGGGCGCCTTCACCGGCGCCCAGACCGCCCGCGAGGGCCTGGTGGCCGCCGCCGACGGCGGCACCCTCTTCCTGGACGAAATCGGCGAGCTGCCGCTGGAGGCCCAGGCGCGCCTGCTGCGGGTATTGCAGGAGGGCGAGGTGCGCCCGATCGGCGCGGTGGAATCCCGCAAGGTGGACGTGCGCCTGGTGGCGGCCACCCACCGCAACCTGCGCCAGCTGGCCGCCGAGCGCAAGTTCCGCGAGGACCTCTACTACCGCATCAACGTCGTGCAGATGACCCTGGCGCCACTGCGTGAGCGCGGCAAGGATGTGCTGGCGATCGCCGAGCACCTGCTGGAGAAGTTCTGCGCCAAGGTGGACCGCCCGACCCTGAAGCTGTCGCCGGAGGCGATCCAGGCGGTGACCACCTATACCTGGCCGGGCAATGTGCGCGAGCTGGAAAACGCGATTCAGCGCGCGGTGATCCTGACCGACGACAAGAGCGCGGAAATCGACCACAGCACCCTGGATATCGATCTGGATCTGGTGCCGATAGAGGAGGCGGACCCGGAGCGGCGCCCGCGCAGCCTGCACACGGACCCGCGCGAGGATCTGTCCCTGGAGGACTACTTCGCCCGCTTCGTGATCGAGCACCAGGACACCATGAGCGAAACAGAGCTGGCGAAGAAGCTGGGTGTGAGCCGCAAATGCCTGTGGGAGCGCCGCCAGAAACTGGGTATTCCGCGCAAGAAGACCCGCCGCGCGGCCAGCGCCGAGGCCTGATCCCCCGCGCCCTCCCCACCCGACCCCGACCGGGGCGAACCCCGTACTCGCCCCCCGGTTGCCCCCTCGAGCCCACTCGGCGGCGGCACCCCCGCGGCCCGATTGTTACCCGGCAGCCCAACCTTGGTAACAACTGAAAGTGTTACCCCAGTCTCACCGGCAGTAACAACT
The DNA here is from genome assembly GCF_056160225.1 of Microbulbifer sp. ABF4_143. NCBI lineage: Bacteria > Pseudomonadati > Pseudomonadota > Gammaproteobacteria > Cellvibrionales > Microbulbiferaceae > Microbulbifer > Microbulbifer sp. ABF4_143. The sequence continues at coordinate 102,651 of NZ_JBSWWT010000006.1, read as the reverse complement.
GCCGCGACATCCGTAACGCAAAATCCCTCCCCCGCGGCGTGCAAATTTTTGTAAATTTTCTAAGTTATTGATTTTTAAGGATTTTCTAAAGTTGGCACGCTAAATGCTTTCTATCTAGTACAAACAAGAAGAACAGCCAAGAATAAAAATAAATGACTGTTTAAGCCCTAATAACAACTCACAATAAGCGGGCGGCACACAATAACAATAACGGGGCGGTCGACAATAAAAGCAAACAGGGACCAAAACCGAAAAAATAACAACAAAAAGAACAATAACAATAAACAATAAAAATAAAGCAGAAGACAACAAAAATAACGACAAGCGCGTTACAAACTGACTGATTGTACCTGGGAGAGGGTGTTTGCTAGACAGCAAATTGATAGCGCAAGGAAGCCGCTGCCTTCATACTCAATAAGAATAATTCCCATCTTTCCTTTCTTTTCCCCTCGCGCACAGGGTTTCCGGCCACCGCCGGCCCCGGCGTTGCGGGCGCTCGCCTGCGCCTGTGGTAGAATGCGCCCCGCACCAGTCCCTGCCGACACTCACTGAACAGCAACCGCGGCGGGACCTTCCCAAGCCAATCCGTTGGCAGCAGTCAAGACAGACAGCCGTATGTTCAACACCCTGATCAGTAGTATCAAACGCTGGCGCAAGCCGGCCAATCCGGGCCCCAGGGTCATAGCCCGCAACGACCACAATATCTCCCGCCGCGATATCAGCCGCGCCGCGCTGACGGTGATGAAGCGCCTGCAGGAGGCCGGATTCCAGGCCTATATCGTCGGCGGCGGTGTGCGCGACCTGCTGCTGGGCGGCCACCCGAAGGACTTCGATGTGGCCACAGACGCCACCCCGGAACAGGCCAAACAGCTGTTCCGCGGCTCGCGTATCGTCGGCCGCCGCTTCCGCATACTGCACGCGCGCATCGGCCGCGAGGTCATCGAGGTCACCACCTTCCGCGGCCACCACAGCGAGGGCGAGGAGCACGAGGCGCAGCAGTCCGAACACGGCATGCTGCTGCGCGACAACGTCTACGGCGACCTGGAGAGCGACGCAATGCGCCGCGACTTCACCGTCAACGCCCTCTATTACACCACCGACGGCTTCGCGATCCACGACTACACCGGCGGCATGCGCGATATCGAACAGCGCCTGATCCGCATGATCGGCGATCCGGCCACCCGCTACAAAGAGGATCCGGTCAGGATGCTGCGCGCGGCGCGCTTCGCCGCCAAGCTGGACTTCACCATCGAGGACAAGACCGCCGCACCGCTGCAGGAACTGGCGCCGCTGCTGCGCAATATCGCCCCCGCGCGCCTGTTCGACGAAGTGCTCAAGCTGCTGATGAACGGGCATGGCGAACGCACCTTCGAGCTGCTGCGCCAGTACCAACTCTGGCACCACCTGTTCCCCGACAACGCCGCCCTGCTCGAAAACCCGGAAGCCCTGGCGCTGACCCGCCTGGCACTGCGCAATACCGACCAGCGTATCCGCGCCGATATGCGCGTAACACCGGCCTTCCTCTACGCCGCCCTGCTTTGGCCGGCGGTCAACGCCGAGCAGCAGCGCCTGGTCGAACGGGGTACGCCGCCGGTGCCGGCGCTGGCCCAGGCGGCGCAGAAAATCACCAGCTCGCAGCTGGCGCACACGGCGATCCCGAAGCGCTTCTCGATACCGATGCGCGAAATCTGGGATCTGCAGCTGCGCCTGCCGCAGCGCAGTGGCAGCCGCGCCCAGCGCCTGATGGAACACCCGCGCTTCCGCGCCGCCTACGATTTCCTGCTGCTGCGCGAAGAGAGCGGCGAAATCCAGGCGGGCCTCGGCCAGTGGTGGACCGAGTATCAGCAGGCGGACGAAGAGACGCGCCTGCAGATGGTGCGCAAACTACAGAACAGCGGCGGCGGCCGCCGCGGCCGCGGATCCCGCGGGGGCCGCCGCCGGCGTCCGAGAGCGGCGGAATAAATGGCGAAGGCGTATATCGGCCTCGGCAGCAACCTCGCCGAACCGCAGCGGCAGCTGCGCAGTGCCCTGGCATCGATGGCGGAAATTCCGCAGACACGCCTGCTGCGCTGCTCCAGCTTCTATCGCAGTGCACCGGTGGGACCGGGCGAGCAGCCGGACTACATCAACGCGGTGGCAGAGCTGGAGACCGGGCTGGCGCCGCTGCAACTGCTCGATCGGCTGCAATCGATCGAAAATGCCCACGGCCGCGAGCGCTCTGTACGCTGGGGAGCCCGCACCCTCGATTTGGATATACTGCTGTTCGATCAGATGCGGATAGACGAGCCGCGCCTGCAGGTGCCGCATCCGCGCATGGCCGAGCGCAATTTCGTGCTGCTGCCGCTGGCGGAACTGGAACCCGAGCTGTGCCTGCCCGGAGGGGAGCCGATTCGGGCACTGCTGCGGCGCTGCCCCGAGAACCGCCTGGAAAAAATCTGAAACGACAAAACGAAAAAAACGATGCGAAGGCTCTGCCGCTAGCAGGGCCGCCCGCAGGCCCCGGCGAAGTATCGGTCCGGGGGCCCCAAATACTTGAAGGAGCAAGTTCAGTGGTAATCGATACCGGCGAAACCCATCTCCGTGAACCGGATCTCTCCGGCGCGACCCTGCCGAGATTCATCGCCGTGGAAGGCAATATCGGCGTGGGCAAGACCACCCTGGCGAAAAAACTCGCCGCCACCTTCAACTACGACACCCTGCTGGAACAACCGGAAGAAAACCCCTTTCTGGAGCGCTTTTACCAGGACCCGAAAAGCGCCGCACTGCCGACTCAGCTGCACTTTTTACTGCAGCGCTCGCAGCAGATACAGGCGCTGCGCCAGGACGATCTGTTCAAGCCGGTGCGCGTGTCCGACTTTCTGATCGAAAAAGACCAGCTGTTTGCCGAGGTCACCCTGGACGCCGACGAACTGGCCCTGTATCAGCAGGTCTACCAGCACCTGACCCTGCAGGCCCCCAAACCCGATCTGGTCATCTACCTGCAGGCGCCGCTGAATGTGCTGCAGGAGCGTATCCGCACCCGGGGCATCGCCGCCGAACGGGCCATCAGCAACGAATACCTGGCGACCCTGAACGATGCCTACACCAACTTTTTCCACTACTACGACGAGGCTCCGCTGCTGATCGTCAACAGCGAGGATATCGACATCGTCGATCGACCGCAGGACTACCGCCAGCTGGTGGAGTATATGCTCACCATCAACAGCGGCCGCCACTACTACAACCCGGGGAACTGAACTCATGCCTTATGCACCCACCGAACTGGAAAAGCCGGTCACCGTCCAGACACTGCGCAAAATGAAGGAGGAGGGGGAAAAGTTTATTACCGTCGCCCTCTACGATGCGCCCATGGCAGCCATGGCGCAGAGAACCGGTGTCGAGGCGGTGCTGGTGGGCGACTCCCTGGGCATGACGGTACTGGGCTACGACAGCACCATTCCCGTCACCATGGAGCAGATGATCTACCACGTGGAAGCGGTGGCGCGGGGCAACAAGAAATCCCTGATCATGGGCGACATGCCGTTTATGACCTACGCGACGCCCGAGCAGGCGCTGGCCAACGCCACCCGCATCATGCAGGCGGGCGCGCATATGGTGAAAATCGAGGGCGGCGCCTGGCTCGCGGAGACGGTGAAAATGCTCACCGACCGCGGCATTCCGGTGTGCGCGCACCTGGGCCTGACGCCGCAATCGGTGCACAAGCTGGGTGGCTTCCGCGTCCAGGGCCGCGACGAGAGCCAGGCGGGGCAGATTCTCGACGACGCCGCAATTCTGGATGAGGCCGGCGCGGACCTGTTGGTCCTCGAGTGTGTGCCCAGCGCCCTGGCCAGGCGCATCACCGACTCCGTCTCCATGCCGACCATCGGCATCGGCGCCGGGCGCGATACCGACGCCCAGGTGCTGGTGATCAACGATATCCTCGGCCTCACCGAACAGCCGCCCAAGTTCTCGAAAAACTTTCTGCAGGAGGCGGGCAATATTCCCGGCGCGCTGCGCAAATACGCCGAGGACGTCAAGAACGGCGTTTTCCCCGGCACCGAACACACCTTCGACTAAGCCCGCATAGATCCATGACTTTCGATCAGCTGCTGCAGAAATGGCGCGCGCACGGGGGCGCAACCAGGGTGCCCGGGGGCTGGTCCCAGGGGCGCGCCACATTCGGCGGCCTGGTGGCCGCCATGCTCTACGAACAAATGGCCACACGGGTCGCCCCGGGCGCGACCCTGCGCTCACTGACCATTTCCTTCGTCGCCCCGGTGGCGGCGGAAACTATCGATGTCTCCGCGACTGTATTGCGCGCGGGGCGCTCGGTCACTCAGGTGGAAGGGCATATCCGCCAGGCGGGCTCGGTAGTGCTCGCCGGCCTCGCCAGCTTCGGTCGCGCCCGGCGGTCAAGCATCCGCGTCACCGCGGGAGCCGCGCCGGCGCTCAAGGGCCCGGACGAAAGCGAAGCGCTGCCCTATATTCCCGGCGTGGTGCCGGAATTCACGCGCAAATTCGCTTACCGCATCGCGCGGGGCCAGCTGCCGTTCAGCGGCAGCAGCGACACGCAACTGGGCGGCTGGGTGCGCTTCGAAGATGGCAGCGACGGCCCCGTGACCATCGGCCACCTGCTGGCGCTGATCGACGCCTGGCCGCCGGCGCTGCTGCCGATGCTGAAACAGCCGGCGCCGGCCAGTTCGCTGACCTGGACGGTGGAGTTTATCGAGCCGCTGCCGGCGCTCAGTGGCAGCGACTGGTGGCAGTACCTGGCCGAGGTGGAACACGCGGAAGATGGGTACGGAGTGGTACAGGCGCGACTGTGGGACAGAGAGGGCCATCTGGCCGCCACCAGCCGGCAGACGGTCACCGTGTTTGACGGCTCCGGATAAACGATACTCGGTGTCAGCGCTGTTTGCCGACCACATGGCTCAACAGCAGCAGCACACCCGCCACCAGGGCGATAGAAGCGCCCTCGTAGAGCTGCTGCAGCGCCGGGTAGTCGCCCAGCACATATTCCAGAAACTGGATCGCCATCACCATGATGATGACGCCGCTGAGCTGCATCTTCATCTCCCCCAGGTCTTTCGCCACCGGCAGTGACAGGCCGCCGATAAAGAGCTGGTAGATACTGACCGCAAACAGGTACAGGACGATCGAAATCAGGAAGGCGTCGACCACCCGGATCAGGTAGACCTCGATATCGTGGCTCTCACCCCGGCTGCTCAGGATCAGTTCGATAGCGTGAACGGCCTTGATGCCGCCCCAGAGCATGGCAAAGAAAGACACGATCAGCAGTACCACCGTCGCAGCCGTCATCAGGTGGCGGGTCGCCTCAATCCATGACTTCAGTTGTCGCAATTGTCTACTCTCGGCCGGCTATCGCTGTTGTCTCTGTATAGCACAGAGCCCGCGAATGCAACGGCGGGGCGAGGGGCTCCGGTCAGGCGGGCTGCGCCGCCGGGGCAGGATAAGGCCTGGCGAAGGTAAAGGCCTCCGCGCTGGGCCCGCGCGTGCGCAGGGTCTGCAGCGCCCGCTTGGCATCGTCGCTGGACGGCAGCACACCGGCGGGGATCCACCACAGCGCCAGCGCCGGGCCGGACAGCTTGTCGAACCAGCGCTTCTTGTTTTTCAGTACCTCCAGGTGCTCGCCGGAATACACATAATCTTTCAGCGCCTGCAGCGAGTCCCACACCGACATATTGACGATAATGCGCTCGTCCTCGAACAGCTGCAGCGACGTCGCATCCCCCTCCTCCGTCTGCAGGCGCCACACGAAACCCGGGCTGCGATCCGCGAGCGCGTTGATCCTGTCCAGTTGATCCACGAACCCCTGCATGACGGGGCTGTCCATCGGGCCCTTGGCCAGCGCTATATTGACCTGCGCCAGGTGGTATTCACGCGACATATCCGTGTCCTCAAAGCCAGTTTTTCCAGCGGAAAATTACAATCTGCAACACCACTGCAACCGACAGCAGCGCACAAAAAATCACAAACGCCATGGGCTCGTCCGCGCCGGGAATGCCGCCCACATTGATCCCCAGCAGCCCGGTCAGAAAACCCAGCGGAAGGAAGATGGCGGCGACCACAGACAACACATACATGCGGCTGTTGAGCTGTTCCGAATTGCGGCTGAGCAGCTCCTCCTGGGTGACCGCCGCGCGCTCGCGCACCGCGTCTATGTCTTCGATATGGCGCTGCAGGCGGTCGCTGACTTCGCGCAGACGGATGCGGCTCGCTTCGTCGAACCAGGGGACCTTCTCCGCCAGCATACGTGACAGCGCCTCGCGCTCCGGTGCCAGATAGCGGCGCAATGTGATGGTCTGCTTGCGCAGCTGCGCCAGCTCCGAGCGCAGCGCACCACCGCCGGCCTCGAGCAGGCGATCCTCGAGTTCATCAATCTTGTCCTCGAACGACTCCACCGTATCACCCATGCGCCACACGAGCAGGTCCGTCAGCGCCACCACCAGCGCCGCGGCCCCGGCCGGCCCACGGCCGGCGCGCAGGGTCTGCAACAGGTCATCGACCGACAGCAGGCGCCGCCTGCGGGTGCTGATCACGCGGTTTTCCTCGACCCACAGGCGGATGGAAACCATGTCTTCCGGCTGCGACTCCGGGTTCAGGTTGACACCGCGCAGCGCGATCAGCAGGCCGTCGCCGATCGAGGTGGTGCGCGGGCGCGTCTCCTCCGTCAGCAGGGCCTCCGCCACCAGCGGATCCAGGCCGCTACCGCCGCGCAGCCACGCCTGAGCCCCGGCGTCGGTATAGTCGAAGTGCAGCCACAGCAGCCCCCGCTCCGGCCGCCAGTCCCGCGCCTGTTGCCAGGAAAGGTCCCTGCCGCCGCCGCGGCGATCCAGCAGGAAAGCGTGAATCAGCCCCGGGGCCCGCGCGCGCCCGTCTGCGGATATTTCCATTGCCGCTCCCCGCTGCTTCACCGGTGCAGAAACAGCGCCGCTTCGGCCCGCTCGCCCGGCCCCAGTTTCCAGCTGTTGGCAAAGGCGTTGCCGTGTTCGATACAGACATACTCCCGGTAGTGCTCGCCGACATCCGCCAGTGTCGCCGCCAGTTCGGCGCCGGGATTCCAGGCGATGACGCTGTGGCAGTTGTCGCTGCTGGCGCTGATCGGGTTGCGGGTCTGGATCCGCTGGTGCGCGGGAGCGTTTTCAAAGACCCTGTCCACCTCGACGGGGAAAGTCAGCGGCCCCTGCTGGCGGAAGCGCGCCAGGCCGCGGGTCTTGTCCAGGTATTCGGTATTCTCCAGTCCGTGCACTTCGATCTCGCGCACATTGGCCACCGGGAAATAGGTGTGCCAGGCCCAGCTGTATTCCTCCGCCTCCGCAGCCAGGTTTTGCAGCCGCAGCCGCAACTGCAGCTCGCGCCCCAAGCGCATGGTGACTTCACAACTGAAGGGTGCGCGGAAGTACTCGTCGCCGCCGTGCCGGTAAGTGAACACCAGCTCCACGGCACCTTCCGACAGGGTCTTGACGCCGCCCTGCTGCCAGGGGCGGTTACGCACCAGGCCGTGTTTGGGCTTGTCCGGGTCGCGGCGGTGGACGCCGAACCAGGGCAGGCACAGCGGAATACCGCCGCGCACCGATTTGCCCGGTTCGAATTGGGCTCTGGGGCTGAGCCACAACAGCGGTTCGCGGTCGACCGCCTGGAATTCCAGCAACTGGGCGCCCTGGGTTGCGATCACCGCGCGGCACAGGGGCGTCTGCACCAGCAACAGCTCCAGGCCCGGCTTGCCGTAGAGGGCTCCGCTGTCGGTGCAACGGATAAAATCGGTTTGTGTCTGCTCACTCACGATTGGCTCAATCCCTTTCCTTGAAGTGTTTATTCGCCGGCCTTGCTCAAATGCGCCAGGTCGCCGGCATTTCGCTCCCAGTTCTGGCCGTCGAATGGCACCACGACGACGCCTTGCGGCGCACTGTCCAGGCAGCGCAGGTTGATACTGAAACCGTCGGGATTCGAGCGCGGCACATAGAAGGATTTCACCCCGCAGCGGCTGCAGAAATAGTGCCTGGCAGTACCGGTGTTGAAACGGTAGCAACTGAGTTCACTCTCGCCCTGCAGCAGCTCGAAATCCGCAGCCGGCACTATCAGGTGCTGGAAAGCGACCATCTGGCACATGGAGCAGTTGCAGACGTGGGCCACAATGGGCTCACCGGCGCCGCGCCTGAGCGTAGCGCGAAAGCGCACGGCGCCGCAGTGACAGCCGCCCTGCACTTCGGTGGAGACTTTACTCATTGGTGTTTTTTCCCGAGTCGAACAGGGGGCGGGCGCAGAGCAGAGACATGACCCCGAACGCGAGCAGCAGGTGGAACCAGTTTATCCGCGCCAGCCCCAACAGGCGCGTGGCACCGGTGCCTATCGCCAGGCCGGCCACCATGACCAGTACGGCGCCGGCAGCCAGCAGCAGCGCCAATGGGCGCGACAGAGCGCGCGCCGAAACCAGTTCCAGAAGCGCCACCAGCAGCCACAGCAAGAGCCCCAGCATGGAGTAGAGGCCGCTGACGGCCTGCGGAGAGAGCAGCGTTTCCGCCGCGCCCAGTGCCGAACCGATCACCAGCGCCACGGTGACATAGGCCGGCGCGCGGCCGGACGGCGGGCGCAGCCGCGCCCACAACAAACCGAGGCCGATCAACAGAAAGCTGGTATAACCGGACAGCCGCGACAGTGCGCGGTGCAGCTCGGTGATCCCCGGGTCTATGCCGTAGCGGTAGGCCCCGAACGCCGCCGCCAGAGCCAGGCACAGGAGGCCGGCGACGACCAGCAGGGCCGGAGACTGAAAGCGGCCGCGGGCGAGTATCCAATACTGGTTGGCCACCAGCGTGGCGGCCAGCGCGAGCAGGATTTCCGCGAGCCAGAAGTTGTGCAAGGTGGTGCCCTCTTTATTCTTTCAGTGGATTCTAACGGGCCGGGGAGTGGGTGGCGAGTGGTCGCCGCCCGGCGTTATTCCGGGCACAGTCCGCGCACCACCGGCCATAAAAAAACCCGGCGGATGCCGGGTTTTCTTACGCTCGAGGGACTCAGGCTTCGCCGGAGCCCTGGTTGGCCTCGGCGGCTTCCTCCGCCTGGTCGGCCTTGGCCTCCTTGATGGAGAGCTTGATGCGGCCGCGCTGGTCCACGTCCAGTACCTTGACGAACACCTTCTGGCCCTCGCTCAGGTAGTCGGTGACCGCGTTGACGCGCTCCTCGGCGATCTGGGAGATATGCACCAGACCGTCCTTGCCCGGCAGGAAGTTCACGAAAGCGCCGAAGTCGACGATGCGCACTACGGTGCCCTCGTAGATGGCGCCTATCTCGGCTTCTGCGGTGATCTCCTCGATGCGGGTGACCGCCGCTTCCAGGCTCTCCCCGTCCTCGCCGAACACCTTGATGGTGCCGTCGTCCTCGATATCGATGGACGCGCCGGTCTCCTCGGTGATGGAGCGGATGGTGGCGCCGCCCTTGCCGATCACGTCGCGGATCTTGTCCGGGTGGATCTTCAGGGTCGCGTAGCGCGGCGCGTTCTCGTTCACGGTGGAGCGGGACTCGCCGATCACCTTGTTCATCTCCGCGAGGATATGCAGGCGCGCCTGCAGGGCCTGCTCCAGCGCAGTCTCCATGATCTCCTCGGTGATGCCCTCGATCTTGATGTCCATCTGCAGCGCGGTGACGCCGGAGGCGGTGCCGGCCACTTTGAAGTCCATATCGCCGAGGTGGTCCTCGTCACCGAGAATATCGGTCAGAACCGCGTAGCCGTCCTCTTCCTTCACCAGGCCCATGGCGATACCGGCCACCGGCGCCTTCAGCGGCACGCCGGCGTCCATCAGCGCCAGGGAGGAACCGCACACGGAAGCCATGGAGCTGGAGCCGTTGGATTCAGTGATCTCGGATACGACGCGCACGGTGTACGGGAAGCTGTCCGCTTCCGGCAGGACCGCGGCAATACCGCGGCGCGCCAGGCGGCCGTGGCCGATTTCGCGGCGGCCGGTGGCGCCCACGCGACCCGCCTCACCCACTGAGTAGGGCGGGAAGTTGTAGTGCAGCATGAAGTAGTCTTTGCGCTCGCCTTCCAGCGCGTCGATGATCTGCGCATCGCCGGTGGAGCCGAGGGTCGCCACTACCAGGGCCTGGGTCTCGCCGCGGGTGAACAGGGCGGAACCGTGGGCCTTCGGCAGCACGCCGACTTCGACGCTGATCGGGCGCACTGTCTTGTTGTCGCGACCGTCGATGCGGGGCTCGCCGCGCACCACGGCGCCGCGCACAATTTTCTTCTCCAGCTTGCCGAAGTAGCTCTTCACTTCATCTTCGGACACTTCTTCGCTGGCGAGGGCCTCGACCGCGGCGCTGCGCAGTTCGCCCAGGCGGGTGACGCGCTGCTGCTTGTCGGTGATCTTGTAGGCCTCGCGCACCTGTTCGCCAAACTGGCTCTCCAGGGCGGCCTTGAGTTCCTCGTTCACCGGCGCCGGCTGCCAGTCCCACTCGGGCTTGCCGGCTTCGGCCTTCAGCTCTTCGCAGACTTTGATGACCGCCTGCATTTCCTGGTGCGCGAACAGCACCGCGCCCAGCATGATGTCTTCCGGCAGTTCCTGGGCCTCGGACTCCACCATCAGCACGGCATCTTTGGTGCCGGCAACGACCATGTCCAGCTCGGAGGTCTTCAGGGCCTTGTAGCCCGGGTTCAGCAGGTAGCCGTCCTTCTGGGTGTAGCCCACACGCGCGGCGCCGATGGGGCCGCCGAACGGGATACCGGACACGGACAGGGCCGCGGAGGTACCGATCATGGCGGCGATATCCGGGTCCATATCCTTCTCGGCGGACAGCACGGTGATCATCACCTGCACTTCGTTCATAAAGCCGTTCGGGAACAGCGGGCGGATCGGGCGGTCGATCAGGCGGGAGGTCAGGGTTTCTTTCTCGGACGGGCGGCCTTCACGCTTGAAGAAGCCACCGGGAATCTTGCCGGCCGCATAGGCCTTTTCCTGGTAGTGTACGGACAGCGGGAAGAAGCCCTGATCCGGCTTGGCTTCTTTGGCGCCGACTACGGTACACAGAACCACGGTCTCGCCCATGGTTACCAGCGCCGCACCGGTGGCCTGGCGCGCTACGCGGCCGGTCTCGATGGTGACCTGGTGTTGTCCGTACTGGAAGGTTTTGCTTACTGGATTCACTAGTATTTTCCTATTTCCTATCGGTTACTGGCCCATTCCAGCAACCCCTACAGTTTTCGCAAATTGCGCGAAAATTCTTACTGGACACTCGTCCGCTACAGCTTGGATGATATCCATTCTGCATCATTCGCCTACAAGCAGGCTCCTACAGGAAATTTCGTAGGAGCCTGCTTGCAGGCGAAATTCTAGCGGGCCTGAGACCCGTGTGAGGAGTCGGAGCCCTTCAGTGTTTGATTGGCTCCGTGCTCCCAGAAAAAAGAATGCCCGCCAGTGGCGGGCATTCCAGGGGCTTAGCGACGCAGACCGAGCTTGGCGATCAGCTGTGCGTAGCGGTTCAGGTCCTTGCGCTTCAGGTAGTCCAGCAGCTTGCGGCGCTGGTTTACCATGCGGATCAGGCCACGGCGGGAGTGGTGATCCTGCTTGTGCGCAGAGAAATGACCCTGCAGCTTGTTGATGTTGGCGGTCAGCAGGGCCACCTGGACTTCCGGGGAACCGGTATCGCCTTCGGATTGGCCGTGCTCTTTCAGGATGGCTGCTTTTTCAGTGGCAGTCAGTGCCATAACGAATTACCTCGTCGTAATATGCTTTGAAGATTCGGCTGGCCCGTGCATATTTACAGACCAGCTAACGGTTTACGGCGGAAAGCCGTTCTTGCAGGAGTGGCCGGCGGTCGCGATCGGATTCCAGAGTAGTCGGAAAGACTGATCGCGGCCACCGGCCGCTCCTACGAGATACTCACCAGGCGGCGGGGGGCGACCCGGCCGTCGTCGGTAATTTCTCCCACGCCCAGAAAATCGCCATTTTCCAGGAAGAGGCGCACCATATCACCTTCTTCACCGATGCGATAGACCTGCAGATCCATCACCGGCTGCCCCTGTCGCAGATAGTAACCGGAGTCGTCCGGCAGTATCAGTTTGGGCAGGGATGCGGCGGGGGCGTCCACCGGCAGCAGGTGGTGGTCGAGCGTCTCCGCCCTGCCCTCGCCGCGCTCCTCGGCCAGCTCATCCAGGGTGATGGCGTCCGCCTCGTCGAAGGGACCGGCGGCGCTGCGGTGCAACTGCTCCACATAGGCGCCGACGCCCAGGGCCTTTCCGAGATCCTCCGCCAGGCTGCGCACATAGGTGCCCTTGGAGCAGTGGATCTCCACCTCGGCGCGCGGCTGACTGCCTCCACTGAAGCTCAGCAGCTCGTATTCGTAGATCTCGACTTCGCGCGCCTCGCGCTCCACCTCCACACCCTGGCGCGCCAGCTTGTACAGCGGCTGGCCCTTGTGTTTCAGCGCCGAATACATGGACGGCACCTGCCGGATGCGGCCGCGGAATTGCCCCAGGGCCTTCAGCACCGCCTTTTCGGTCAGGCCGGAGGCATCGCGGGTCTCTATCACGTCGCCGTCGGCGTCGCCGCTGGCGGTGGTCATGCCGAAGCAGAAGGTGCTGCGGTAGCGTTTGTCGGCGTCGAGCAGATACTGGGAAAACTTGGTCGCCTCGCCGAAGCAGATCGGCAGCACGCCGGTGGCGAGCGGGTCCAGCGCGCCGGTGTGGCCGGCGCGATTGGCGAAAAACAGTCGCTTGGCTTTCTGCAGGGCGTCGTTGGCGGTGATGCCGGCGGGCTTGTTCAGCAACAGCACACCGTGGACCTGCCGGCCCCACTTAGGTCTGCGGCCCATAGATCAGCTTTCTTCTTCGTCGTCTTGGTGCTTGCGATCCGCCTTGACCGCCTTGTCGATCAGCGCGGACAGCTGCTGGCCGCGCACCGAGGTCTCGTCGTAGCGGAACTGCAGGCGCGGCACGGTGCGCATCTGGATGGCGCGCGCCAGCTGACTGCGCAGGAAACCGGCGGCCTTATTGAGCACCTCCATGGAGGTGTCGATCTTGTTGCGGTCGTCCTCGCCGACGAAAGTGACATAGACCTTGGCCACGGCCAGGTCGCGGCTTACTTCCACGTCGTTGACGTTGACCATACCGAGGCGCGGGTCGCGCACTTCCATCTGGATCAGCTGCGCCAGCTCGCGGCGCATGGCGTCGGCGACGCGGTCGGCGCGGTGGAATTCTCTTGCCATTGGGTACCTATTTGGAATGGCGGCTGTTTCGATGGGCACGTCGCTTCGCGCCTTTGCCCATCCTACACAACTGGACCCCGGCCTGCGCCGGGGTGACGATCCGATAATATCTCCGCAAGATCAGAGCTCGCGGGCTACCTTAACGATATCGTAGACCTCGATCTGGTCGCCGGGCTTAACGTCGTTGTAGTCCTTGACGCCGATACCACACTCCATACCGTTGCGCACTTCCTGCACGTCGTCCTTGAAGCGGCGCAGGGACTCCAGTTCGCCCTGATAGATCACCACATTGTCGCGCAGCACTCGGATCGGCTTGTTGCGGTAGACGGTGCCCTCGGTGACCATACAGCCGGCAATGGCGCCGAACTTTGGCGAGCGGAACACGTCGCGCACCTCGGCGATACCGATGATCTCCTCGCGCTCCTCCGGCTCGAGCATGCCCGACAGGGCCTGCTTCACTTCGTCGAGCAGGTTGTAGATCACGCTGTAGTAGCGGATCTCGACGCCCTCGGTCTCCGCCAGACGGCGCGCGGCGACGTCGGCACGGGTGTTGAAACCGATCACGATGGCGCCGGAGGTCAGGGCCAGGTTGATATCGTTTTCGGCGATACCGCCCACACCGCTGGACACCACATTGACGGACACCTCCTCGTTGCCGATATCCGCCAGCGCGCCCTGGATGGCCTCCAGGGAGCCGCGCACGTCGGCCTTGATCACCACCGGCAGTACCTTCTTCTCGCCGGCCTCCATGTCCGCGAACATGTTTTCCAGCTTGGCGGCCTGCTGGCGCTGCATACGCTCGCGGCGCTCCTTCTCGGCGCGCTGCTCGGCCACTTCGCGGGCCTTGCGCTCGTCCGCCACCACCAGGAACTCGTCGCCGGCATTGGGCGTGGTGTCCAGGCCCAGCAGCTCCACCGGAGTGGAGGGGCCGGCCTCTTTGACCTGTTTGCCCAGTTCGTTGGTCATGGCGCGCACGCGGCCATAGCTCTGGCCCGCCAGCACGATATCGCCGCGCTTCAGTTCGCCGTTCTGCACCAGCAGGGTGGCGACCACACCGCGGCCCTTCTCCAGGCGGGACTCGATCACCACACCGGTGGCCGGCACGCCGACCTTGGCCTTCAGTTCCAGCATCTCCGCCTGCAGGGAGACGGCTTCCAGCAACTCGTCGATACCCTGACCGGTGTGTGCGGACACCTGGATAAACTGGGTATCGCCGCCCCAGTCTTCCGGGATCACGTCTTTCGCGGCCAGTTCGTTCTTGACCCGCTCCGGGTCCGCCGCTTCCTTGTCGCACTTGTTGATGGCGACCACCAGCGGCACGCCGGCGGCGCGGGCGTGATTGATGGCCTCTTCGGTCTGCGGCATAACGCCGTCGTCAGCGGCCACCACCAGGATCACCACATCGGTGGCCTGGGCGCCGCGGGCGCGCATGGCGGTAAAGGCGGCGTGCCCCGGCGTGTCCAGGAAGGCGATCTCGCCCTGGCTGGTCTTCACGCGGTAGGCGCCGATATGCTGGGTGATGCCGCCGGCCTCGCCGGAGGCGACCTTGGTCTTGCGGATATAGTCCAGCAGCGAGGTCTTGCCGTGGTCCACGTGACCCATCACCGTTACCACCGGCGCGCGGGGCACCTCTTTGCCCTCGGCCGCCTGGACCTCGGCCACCAGGCTCTCCTCCAGTTCGCTCTCGGAGCGGAATACCACCTTGTGGCCCATCTCCTCGACGATCAGCTGCGCCGTGTCGCGGTCCAGGCTCTGGTTGATGGTGACCATCTCGCCCATTTTCATCAGGCGCTTGATCAGTTCACCGGCCTTGATGTTCATCTGCTTGGCCAGCTCGCCGACCGTAATGGTTTCACCCAACTGTACTTCGTACACCTGCTTTCCTGTCGGCTTCTTGAAGCCGTGTGTAGGTTTGATCTTCAGCGTCGGACGGGACAGAGAGCGGGTGCTGCGCCGCTCTTCTTCATCGCTCTCAAAGACTTCCAGCGCCTGCTCGTACAGGGCTGTCTTGCTGGACTTCTTCGGGCCGGACTTGGCGCCGCGGCGGCCGCGGCGCTTGCGCGGCTCATCATCGCCCTTGTCTTCGACGGTTTCCAGCTTGCGGCGCAGGGCGGGCTTGACCGCCTCACCCTTGGCCTTTTCCTGTTTTTCCTGTTTCTCTTTTTCCGCGCGCGCCCGCTCTGCCTCGAGGCGGGCCTTCTTCTCCTCCAGCTCCTTCGCCTCCTGGGCGGCCTGTTGCCTGCGGCGCTCCATGGCGGCGATACGCATCGCCTCTATGTCGTCCACATAGCTGGAGCGAACCGGTACCGCAGGCGCGGGTTTCTCTGCCTCTTTTTCGACCTCTTTGTCGGCCTCCTGCGGCTGGTTGGCGGCCTCCTCGGCAGCGGACTCCGCAGCTGCCGCTGCCGCCGCGGCCTCGGCTTCCGCTGCAGCGGCGGCTTCGGCCTCGGCGCGGGCGCGCTCCGCCTCGGCCTGCTCCGCGCGGGCCTTCTCCAGCGCGGCCTGCTCCGCCAGGGCCTTGTCCAGCTCGGCCTTGGACACCTGCTTCGCCGCCTCGGCTTCCAGCTCTTCCTGCGGGCGCTTCACGTAAGTACGCTTCTTGCGCACTTCCACATTCACGGTTTTGCGGCCTGTGCCAGAGCCGGTCTTCAGCGTGGTGGTGGTCTTGCGCTTCAGAGTGATCTTACGCGGTGCAGAGGCCTGATCTCCGTGACTGCTTTTCAGGAAATTGAGCAGGACCTGTTTTTCCTCATCCGACACCACCGCATCCGCAGTCGTGTGGGGCAAACCCGCTTCCTTCATCTGCTTGAGCAGACGATCCTCGGTGGCACCAACCGATTTGGCGAGTTCGCTAACTGTTACTTCGGCCATTCTCTCTCCTAAAAGTCACTTGGTCGGAGGTTTACTATTCGTGTTGCATAACTGCTTAAACTTCTTCGCCGCTGTCGTCGGCAAACCAGGGCTCGCGCGCTTTCATGATCAGCGCTGCGGCGCGCTCCTGGTCGAGGCCCTCGATATCCAGCAGGTCGTCCACCGCCTGCTCCGCCAGGTCCTCCATGGTGGCAATGCCGCGGCTGGCCAGCAAGTAGGCCAGGTGGCGGTCCATACCTTCCATATTCAACAGATCTTCCTGCGGCTCGGAAGCGTCCAACTGCTCCTCGGAGGCCAGCGCCTGGGTCAGCAGGGCGTCCTTGGCGCGGGCGCGCAGTTCCTCGGCGATCTCCTCGTCGAAGCCCTCGATGGCGAGCATCTCTTCGATGGGCACATAGGCCACCTCTTCCAGGGTGGTGAAGCCCTCTTCCACCAGCACGCCGGCGACGTCTTCGTCGATATCCAGGCGCTGCATAAAGGTTTCCATGATGCCGCTGGACTCGGCCTCCTGCTTGGCCTGCCACTCCTCGACGCTCATCACATTGATCTGCCACTGGGTCAGTTCCGACGCCAGGCGCACGTTCTGGCCGCTGCGGCCGATGGCCATGGCCAGATTCTCCTCGGCCACCGCCACGTCCATGGAACCGGCATCCTCGTCCACGACGATGGATTCGATCTCCGCCGGCGCCATGGCGTTGATGACGAACTGGGCCGGGTTCTCATCCCACAGCACAATATCCACGCGCTCACCGGACAGCTCGTTGGACACCGCCTGCACGCGCGCGCCGCGCATGCCGACACAGGCGCCGACCGGGTCGATGCGGCCATCGTTGGTGGTCACGGCGATCTTGGCGCGCAGGCCCGGGTCGCGGGCGGCGCCCTTGATCTCGATCACCTGCTCGGCAATCTCCGGCACCTCGATGCGGAACAGCTCGATGATCATCTCCGGGCAGGAGCGGCTCAGCATCAGCTGCGGGCCGCGCGCCTCCGGCTGGATTTCCTTGAGGATGGCGCGCACCCGGTCGCCGAGGCGGAATATCTCACGGCCCACCAGCTGGTCGCGGGGCAGGCGCGCCTCGGCGTTGTTGCCCAGGTCAACGGCAATAAAGTCGCGGGTCACCTTCTTCACGGTGCCGCTGACCAGTTCGCCGACGCGATCGCGGTACTCTTCCACCACCTTCGCGCGCTCGGCCTCGCGCACCTTCTGCACGATAACCTGTTTGGCGGTCTGCGCGGCGATACGGCCGAACTCGACATTTTCCACCTGCTCGCGGTAGATATCGCCGGCCTTCAGCTCGGGATCTTTCTCGTGCGCCTCTTCCAGCGTGAACTGGGTGCCCAGCTCGGCCAGGGTATCGTCGTCCACGACTTCCCAGCTGCGAAAAGTCTCATAGTCACCCGTGCGGCGATCGATGACGACTTCGATGGTGGAATCCTCGTCATAGCGCTTCTTGGTGGCCGTTGCCAGTGCCGCCTCGATGGCCTGGAAAATAATTTCCCGGTCAACGCCCTTCTCGTTGGATACCGCCTCGGCTACCAGCAAGATCTCTTTGTTCATGCAGCTGTGCCTCTTAAAAAGCTTCGCCTGCAAGCAGGCTCCTACATTGCTTCATATGCGCCTGGCAGCTTTCTTGCTCCGGCCGCGCCGCGTATACGCGACGCCTCCGGCCCTGCAAAATCTGCACTCCCGCCATCCGTAGCGGTCACAACAGGCTCTTACTTAAACTGGGGAATTACGTTTGCCTTCTCGATACTGTCGATCGGCAACAGATATTCGTTTTCACTGTCCACGCGCAGCACCACCTCGTCGCCCTCGACACCGGCCAGCAGGCCGCGCCACTTGCGCTGGCCGTCCAGCGGCATGCGCAGGCGCACCTCTATCTGGGCGCCGACGAAACGCCGGTACTGGTCCAGCTTATACAGCGGGCGGTCGAGACCGGGGGAGGACACTTCCAGGGTGTACTTGCCGCTGATGGGATCTTCCACGTCCAGCACCGCGCTCGCCTGGCGACTGACCTTTTCGCAGTCCTCCACGGTGATGCCGTCTTCGGAATCGATATAGATGCGCAGCAGAGCATTGCGGCCGTGGGTCTGGTATTCGATACCCCAGAGTTCACAGCCCAGGGATGCCACCACCGGCGCCAGAAGTTCTTCCAGCTGTTCGCGCTTGCTCGCCATTCAGTCTCCACATCAATCGGCTGGGCTGCCGATTCGCACAGCCATCGGCCGCCCCGGATGAAGTGCGGGAGCGCACTCCACAAACAAAAAATGGGCCTGCGGCCCACTTCGAGTAGCTATCTGCACATTTCCTGCAGATACGAAAAAGCCCCTGACAGGGGCTTTGACCGCACATCCACGCAGCCAGTATGCGCGGACGCAAATTTGGTAGCGGGGGCAGGATTTGAACCTACGACCTTCGGGTTATGAGCCCGACGAGCTACCAGGCTGCTCCACCCCGCAACAACTCTGAGAAACGAAGCCTGGTTGTTCTTCGCTTCCCTGCGGTGGGTTGCCCCAACCGCTCAAGAGGCTGCGCATTCTAGGGGCGTCGCCGCGGGGAGTCAAGCCACATTTGGCATTTATTTTCACATTCCCCGAGATCGCCGCCGCGCGCCTCGCTGAACATTATAGGAGGAGGCTGAGGATAGGAGGAAGCTGAGGCGGTCGCCGGGCAAATCTCCGGACCGGCGTCTCACTCCAGGGCTGAGAGAATGCAATTGATACCAATTCTCATTTGAATTAACATCGCCAGCCATTCGAGATCACCGGCCTCCAACCCCCGAAGGGTCCCCGCCCTGCACAGAGTCCGCCGGTACAACAGCAAAAGTATCAGGAGTACCCGCATGCACTGCACCAAAACCGCCCTGGCGCTGGCCGTGGCCCTCGCCTCCAGCGCCGCTCTGGCCGACGACCGGCGTATCGAGGAGGAGATAGTCGTCACCGCCAGCCGCACCGAGAAGCCGCTCTCCAGTATTCCCAACACCGTCACCCTGATCGACGAGGCCGAGCTGGCCCAGCAGCTGAGTGTCAGCAGCGACCTGTCCACCCTGCTCGGCAACCTGATCCCGAGCTTCTCCCCCAGCCGCCAGAAGCTGACCAACGCCGGCGAGAGCCTGCGCGGGCG
This sequence comes from Microbulbifer sp. ABF4_143, assembly GCF_056160225.1. Classification (NCBI taxonomy): domain Bacteria; kingdom Pseudomonadati; phylum Pseudomonadota; class Gammaproteobacteria; order Cellvibrionales; family Microbulbiferaceae; genus Microbulbifer; species Microbulbifer sp. ABF4_143. The sequence goes on along the minus strand of NZ_JBSWWT010000006.1, from coordinate 83,462 downwards.
CAAGCCGCTGTATATGATCGACGGCGTGCCCCAGTCCAACCCGCTGCGCGACGGCGGCCGCGACGGCCACACCATAGACCCGCTGGTGCTGGAGCGGGTGGAAGTGATCCACGGCGCCAACGCCATCCACGGCATGGGCGCGTCCGGCGGCATCATCAACCTGGTGACCAGAGCGCCGGGCGAGGGACTGCAGCAGAGCCTGCGGGTCGGCTCCGACTTCCAGCCCGAGGATGCCGGCGAGAGCCTCGGCTACAACGGCAGCTACAGCCTGTCCGGCCAGTTCGACGCCGTCGACCTGATCGGCAGCCTCAGCTACCGCCAGAGCGGTCTCGGCTACGACGCCGACGGCGAGGTGATCGGCTTCGACAACACCCAGGGCGACACCATGGACAGCGACGCGCTGAACGCCTTTATCAAGGTGGGCCGCAGCTGGGACGCGCAGCGGCTGCAGCTGACCGTCAACCGCTATGAAATCGAGGGCAGCAACGACTGGGTCTCCGTCGACGGCGACTGGGATATGGGCGTCCCCACCACCGCCGAGAAGGGCGCGATTCCCGGCGATGCGCCGTCCAACGCCGTCACCACCGTCAACCTGCAGTACAGCAACGAGGCGTTCCTCGGCCAGAAACTGCGCCTGCAGGCCTTCCGGCAGGACTTCGCCGGCACCTACGGCGGCGGAACCTACGGCACCTTCCAGGACCCGGCCTACGGCGAGGAGATTTTCGACCAGTCGCAGAACAACTCGGAAAAGCGCGGCATAAAGGCCACCCTGATTGCGGATCAGATCGCCGGTGCGCCCCTGAACCTGGTGTACGGCCTCGACCTGTTCGAGGATGAGACCTGGCAGGCGCTGATACAGACCGGGCGCAAATGGGTACCGGAGACCCGCTACGAAAACATCGCGCCCTATGTGCAGGCGGAGTTCACCGGCGTGGAGCAGCTGGTTGTCAGCGCCGGCCTGCGCCGCGAGATCTCCGAGCTGATCGTGGACGATTTCACCACCCTGGCCTCTTACGGCAGCCAGTTTGTCGCGGGCGGCAAGCCGGAATTCAGCGAGACCCTGGCCAATATAGGCGCGACCTACCAGATAGACGACGCCTGGCGGGTGTTCGCCAACTACGCCGAGGGCTACTCGATGCCGGACGTGGGGCGCGTGCTGCGCGGGATCAACCAACCGGGGCAGACTGTGGAGAGCTTCCTCGACCTGCAGCCGATAGTCACCGAGAACGAAGAGCTGGGTATCGAGTACAGCGGAGAGACAATCGCCGCGCAGCTGGCCTACTACCGCTCCGACTCCGATTTCGGCCAGCGCCTGCAGGCCGACGCCGACGGCATCTACAGCGTCAAGCGCGAGAAAACCGAGATCGACGGCCTCGAGTTCCGCGGCCAGTGGTTCGCCACCGATATGGACACCCTGGAGCTGCGCTACGCGCGGACCGACGGCCGCTACGATTCCGACGCCGACGGCCGCGTGGACAGCGACCTGGACGGAAGAAACATAGCCCCGGACCGCATCAACCTGAGCTGGGCGCGCAGCTGGAGCGACAGCCTGAGCACCCGCCTGCAGGCCAACCTGCTGCTGGATCGCGACTTCGAAGACAGCGCGGGCGAAACCTATTCAGAATTCGACGGCTATACCACCATCGATGCCAGTGCGAATCTGAAGGCCCTGGGCGGCGACCTGACGCTGGGCCTGCAGAATCTGACCGATGAAGATTACTTCACCTACTACTCGCAGACGGCGGGCAACGACGGGCGCAACTTCAAGGGCCTGGGCCGCAGCCTGAGCCTGTCTTACTCGCGGCTGTTCTGACGTGCCCATCGGGTTTCCCGGCAACAACTATGCGGAAAACACTTTTCATCCTGCACAAATACGCGGGCCTGTCCCTCGGCCTGCTGCTGGCGCTGATCGGCGTCAGCGGCAGCCTGCTGGTATTCGACCACGCGCTGGATGAAAAGCTCGCGCCGCACACCGTCGACTTCACCCCCACCGATAAGCCCGCCACCTACACGGAAATCCTCGCCGCCGCGCAGGCGGCAGTACCGGGCAACCCGGAGCCCACCCGCCTGATGACACCACGCCAGCCCGGTAGCCCGTTTGTGGTGCGTTTCCCGACACCGCAGGGTGCGCCGGGCCCGATAGAAGTCAGCGTCTCCCCGAGCGACGCCCGCGTGCTGGCCGTGCGCGGCTGGGGCGAGTACACCATGAGCTGGATCTACCGGCTGCACTACACGCTGCTGGCCGGCAAGACGGGCAAGACCATCGTCGGCTTTATGGGTATCGCGCTGCTGTTCTTCTGTATCAGCGGCCTGCTGCTCTGGTGGCCGCGCCCGTCGCGCAACGGGCGGCGCTGGAAGCGCGCCTTCACCATCAGGCGCGACGGCAACCGCTTCCGCTTCTATTTCGACCTGCACCGGGTACTCGGCGTTTATCTGCTGCCGGTACTCATGGTGAGCGCCTTCTCCGGCGTCAGCATCGTGTTTCCGCAACAGGTGGAAACACTGGTGGGCCGGGTGATGCCGCTGGAGCCGCGCGGTTCCTGGGGCCAGTCGCAGATCACCGGTGCGCCGCCGCTGGATGCGGACGCCGCCGTCGCGATCGGCAGGGAACTATTTCCGCGGGGGGAGCTGAAGCGCATCTACCTGCCACAGGATGCCGGCGACAGCTACGGGCTGACTTTCCGCCAGCAGGGGGAGCCCTGGAGCAACCACGGCGCCAGCTTCGTGCGCCTGGACCAGTACAGCGGCGAAATACTGATGGTGCACGACGCAACCGAAATCGCGGCCGGCAACCAATTCCTCACCTGGCAGTTTCCGCTGCACAACGGCGACGCGCTGGGCCTGGCGGGCCGCTGGCTGGTGCTGATCGCGGGCCTGATGCCGGGGCTGCTGTTCGTCACCGGCGGCTATCTCTGGTGGAAGAAGCGCAGGCTGGCAGACAGAGCGGAGCGCGGCGGCCGGGCGGCCGCGGCGGTCTAGCCCGGAGTGAAAAAGGCCGGGATGGCCTTTTTCAACAAACTTCTAGAGGCCCGCCAGGCTGCCGGCCTTGAACTGGGCGTAATAGTGCCCGCCCTCGCGCAGCTGCAGGCGCTCACAGGACAGCCGCGAGATATCCGCCCTGAGCGTCTGCCCGCCGGCGGCCAGTTGCAGGCGCACGCGCCCGTCGTCCAGGTGCAGGCAGGCCTGCAGCCGCACCGGCAGGCAGTTGAGAATGCTGGACAGCCCCGGTCTGTCCACGCTGAGACTGATATCGCCGGAGTCCAGCAGAAAAGCGGCGGCCTGGCCGGGCCGGTAGCGGCCGGCGACGCGGTCCGCGTACAGGGTGGTCTCGCCGAGGCGCAGCCTGAGCACACCGTCCTCGCCAGACAGCACCCGCGCCTCGATGCGGTTGTAATAAGCCTGCGCCCCCCCGCCGTCGGGCTGCAGGCGGCGCGCTATATCCGCCAGCGCCAGCGGGCCCGCGAGCCGGCCGCGCGCCATCCACAGGCAGCGTTCGGCCAAGAGCTGGATTTCATTGAAGTTGTGACTGGTCCAGATGACGAGCGCCGGGTGGCGCTGCCAGAAAGCGCGCAGACACGGCAAGAGTCTGCGTATCACCTGCAGCTGGTCCACCGCGGCCAGCGGCTCGTCGTACAGCTGCACCGCGGCGTTGTTGAACAGCTGGCGCAGCAGCGCCACCCGCTGCGCCTCGCCGCCGGACAGCAGCTCCACCGGCTGCTGCAGCAGCGGCGTTATGCCGAAGGTCTCGATCAGCTCGCGGCGCTCGTCCGGGGCCAGGGGCCTGCGGCTGTAGCGCTGCGCCAGCGCCAGGTTGTCGGCCACCGTCTGGCCGGCGAACAGGCGGCTGTCCTGGTAGCCGAGGGAGAGATCGCGCCTGTGGGTCGCCAGTGCGCGCGCGCCCTCCTGCCAGCTGGCGCCGGCGAAGCCGACCCGGCCGCTGCAGCTGCGCAGCCCCGCCAGCGCCGCCAGCAGCGTGCTCTTGCCGCCGCCGGAGGGCCCGGCGAGGCCGAAGATCCCCCGCGCCGGCAGCGCCAGCTGCCAGGGCGCGTCCGGGTTCAGCGCCGTGACCAGCCCCTGCACCGCGAGCCCGTCTTCGCCGCCGGCCGCCGCGCGCCGCGCGAATGGCAGTGACCAGTCCATCACAGCGGTACCCTCAATACCTGCGCGCGGCCACCGGCCGGGGCGGCGGCGCGCCCCAGCCAGCGCGCCAGCAGCAGCAGCGAGGTGGTGACGACCAGCAGCAGCACGGCCAGGCGGTGCGCCGCGCCGTATTCCATCGCCTCCACATGCTGGTAGAGGGCGATGGAGACCACCTGGGTCTCTCCGGGAATGGCGCCGCCGATCATCAGCACCACGCCGAACTCACCGAGGGTATGGGCGAAAGTCAGCGCGCAGGCGCTGATGATCGCGCCGCGGCTGGCCGGCAGCAGCACCCGCAGCAGCGCGGCCCGGGGCGGCATGCCGAGCGCCGCCGCGGCCTGGACCAGGCGCTGGCCGTTCTGACTGAAGGAGGCCAGCAGCGGCTGCACCATAAACGGCAGGGAATAGAATATCGACGCCACCACCAGACCGGTGAAGGAAAAGACCAGCGGCTCGCCCCAGATACCCGCCAGCCACTGGCCGGGCAGGTAATTGGGGGAAAACAGCAGCAGCAGGTAAAACCCGAGCACCGTGGGCGGCAGCACCAGCGGCAGCGTGATCAGCACCTCCAGCGCGTGGCCCCAGCGGTTCTGCCACTGGCTGAGTTTCCACGCCAGCGGCACGCCGATGGCGAGCAGCAGCAGCGTGGTCACCGCGGCGAGCTTCAGCGTCAGCCACAGTGCGCCCAGGTCGGCGGCACCGATACTCACAGCGCCCCCTCCCCGGCCACGCCGTAGCCCAGCGCCTGCAGGCGGCCGCGCACCGGTGCGGACAGCAGGTAGTCCGCCAGCGCCTGCGCCGCCCGCCGGTTGCGACTCTGCTTCAGCACGACCAGCTGCTGCTCGATGGGCCGGTACAGCGCCTGCGGCGGCAGCCAGAAGTTTTCGCGGCCGGCCGCCAGCATCTGGCTGGCGGCCACGAAGCCCAGCCCGGCACTGCCGGAATCCAGCAGCAGATAGGCCTGGGCGGCATTGTGCGCGCGCGCCAGCTGCGGCTGCTTGCCGTCCCAGAGTTCCAGCGCCTGCAGCAGCTGCCGCGCCGCGGCGCCGAAGGGCGCCACCTTCGCATCGGCCAGGACGATGGTGTCGGGCCATGTCCGCAGCAGCTCGAGCGGGTCTTGCGTCGCCGCCGGCGGGAGCCACAGCGCCAGCAGCCCCAGCGCATAGGTGCGGCGGCTGCCTGGCTGGATCCTGTGCTGGCGCTCCAGGCGCTCGGGCCGCTCGCGGTCGGCGGACAGGAACAGGTCGAAAGGCGCACCGTGCAGCGTCTGCTGGTACAGGGTGCCGGAACTGCCGCTGCTCAGCGCCACGCGGCAGCGGGAAGACGCCTCAAAGTCCGGCAGCAGCTGTTCCAGCGCCGGGCGGAAGCTGGCCGCCACCGCGACCCGCAGCTGGCAGTCCGCGGCGTGGGCCGGCGGCACCAGCAGCAGGCACAGCAGCGCGAGTGCGCGTCTCAGGCCCATTTCTCCAGCGCCTCTGTGTCGCTGTCGCGGGCCTGTACCCAGCGCTCTTCGCTGCGGCCGTCGGCGGTTTTGACGGTCTCGCGCTTCCAGAAGGGCGCCTCGGTCTTGAGGCGGTCCATGATGTATTGGCAGGCCGCGAATGCCGCCTGGCGGTGGGGGCTGGTCACGCCGACGAACACGATTTCGTCGTTGACCGCCATGGGCCCGACGCGGTGTATCAGCGTGGCGCGCCCGAGCGGCCAGCGCTGCCGCGCGTCTGCGAGGATGCGCCGCAGACTCTTCTCGGTCATGCCCGGGTAGTGCTCCAGCGCCAGCGCGCCGACGCGGCTGCCGTCGTTGAAATCCCGCACCGAGCCCACGAACAGGGCGCAGGCACCGTCGGCGCCGTTGCCCCGCTGCAGGGCCGCATACTCGGCGGCGACATCGAAGGGCGCGCTGCAGATCTCGATCCGGTCCATATCAGCCACCGGTCACCGGGGGGAAGAAAGCCACCTCATCGCCGGCGGCGACCGGGGAGGCGCCGTCGGCGATTTCCTGGTTGACCGCCATGCGGATATTGGCGTCCTCCAGGTCCGCGCGCCACTCGGGGTTGCGCGCGCACAGGGCCTCGCGCAGCGCGGCGACGCTGCCGGAGAAATCCTCCAGGCGCAGTTCGCCGGTACCGAGTCGCTGGCGCAGGCCGGCAAAAAAAAGCACCTTGATCACTTTATCTCTCCTCTTCCATCGAGCCGGGGCCGGCCCGCCAGTGGCCGCGCTTGCCGCCGCGCTTTTCCGCCAGCCGGGTCGGGCCTATCACCATCGCCGGGTCCACGGCTTTGCACATGTCGTAAATGGTCAGCGCGGCCACCGAGGCGGCGGTCAGCGCCTCCATCTCGACGCCGGTGCGCCCGGCGAGGCGGCAGAAGGCGCCGATCTGCACGCTGCAGTGCTCCGGCTGCAGCTCGAAGTCGATCGCCACCTTGGTCAGCGCCAGTGGGTGGCACAGGGGAATCAGCTCCGCGGTCTTCTTGGCCGCCTGGATACCGGCGATGCGCGCCACCGCCAGCACGTCCCCCTTCTTATGCGCGCCCTCCTGCAGCAGGGCGAAGGCCTCGGCGCTCATGGTGATGCGGCTCTCGGCCAGGGCACTGCGGTCGCTGACGTCCTTTTCCGTCACGTCCACCATGCTCGCCTCGCCGCGCCGGTTCAGATGGGTCAACTCGCTCATCGCTCACCCCCGCGTCGGGCACGGCTGCGGCTGGAAACGCAGGTGCGGCACGAAGTTACAGGGCTTGTGGCGCGCGTCCAGCTGCTCCAGCAGTATGCCCTCCCAGGCGGTGCGGCAGGCGCCGGTGGAGCCGGGCATGCAGCAGATCAGGGTGCGGTTGGCGAGCCCGGCCAGCGCCCGGGACTGGACGGTGGAGGTGCCGATATCGGCCATGGAGACCTGCCGGAAAAGTTCGCCAAAGCCGTCCACCGTCTTGTCGAACAGCGGCTGCAGCGCCTCCGGGGTCGAATCGCGCTCGGTGAAGCCGGTACCGCCGGTCACCAGCACCACCTGCACCTGCGGGTCGGCGATCCAGGCCGATACGACCGCGCGCAGGCGGTAGATATCGTCCGGCACCAGGCTGCGCTCCACCAGGCGGTGCCCGGCCGCCTGCAGCGCCTCCGCCAGGTATTGGCCGGAGGTATCCGTCTTTTCGTTGCGCGTATCCGATACGGTCAGCACGGCGATATTGAGTGGGACTAGTTCGGTCGAAGCGTGTCCGGACATGATCAGGTCTCTCTGCAAAGGGAATTGCTCATTGGGGTGTTGGCCGCGCACAGGGCCCGGTATTCCGCCGGCGTGTTGACGTTGCGGTGCCAGTCGCCGGCGCCGGCGCCGCTGCGGCGGATCGAGCGCGCGCCCAGGTGGCGCAGCAGGGCGCCGACGGCATTGGGCCGCGCGCCGGCGACCGCCTGTTGCAGGTAGGCGCGGCAGTCGCCGCAAAACGGCAGCCACAGCGGAAAAAAACATTCATCGAAGTAGCAGGCGCGGCCGCCGCGCTCGCCGCTGTGCAGCAGTTCCGCCAGCGCATCGCGCTCGAGCAGCGGCATATCCACCGGGATGACCAGCGCCGCGCTGGCGCCCGTCGCGGCGGCGACCGCGTGCAGGCCGCCGAGCGGCCCCCTGCCGGGCACCAGGTCGGGGATGCCGCCGGGCCTGGCGCCGCTCACCACGACCTGGGCCAGCGGCAGCTGGCCCAGCAGCGCGCGGGCGTGTTCGAGGAAGGTGCCGCGCCCCGCGAGGGGCAGCAGCGCCTTGTCCCGCCCCATGCGACTGGAGCGGCCGCCGGCCAGCACCACGCCTATCGTCTGTGACACCCGCGCCATATCAGCCGCCCAGCATCGCCAGGTTGCGGGTGGCGCCGGTGAAGCCCCGCTGCAGTTCGTGGCTCGCCGCCTTGCCGCCGATCAACGCGCGGATATGCGCCGCCAGCGCTTCGTGATCGGCGGCGGCGATAACCTCGCGCAGGTCGAAGCCCTGTTCGGCGAAGAGGCACAGGTGCAGCTTGCCCTGCGCCGATATGCGCAGGCGGTTGCAGCTGGCGCAGAAGTCCCGGCTGTAGGGGGTGATCAGGCCGATGCGGCCGGCGTAATCCGGGTGGAAGTACTCGCGCGCGGGGCCGGCGTCGCGGGTGCGGATCACCTGCTGCCAGCCGTCGCGCACCAGCATGGATTCGATATCCGCGCCGGCGACGTGGTTGCTGGCAAAGAAATCCCGGTTGTCGCCGGTGCGCATCAGTTCGATAAAGCGCAGGGTCACCGGGGTGTGGCGAATCCAGTCGAGGAAGTTGTCGAGTTCGGCCAGGTTGTGCTGGCGCAGCAGCACGGCGTTGATCTTGGTTTCTATGCCCAGCTCGAGGGCGCGCTCGACACCGGTCAGCGCCTGCGCCAGGCGGTCGTGACCGGTGATTTTTCTGAACTGCGCCGGGTCCAGGCTGTCGACGCTGACATTGACCTGGTCGAGCCCGGCCCGGTGCCAGTCATCGATCTGGGCCGGCAGCCGGTAGCCGTTGGTGGTGATCGCGATGCGGCGGATGGCGTCGCAGTCGCGCACGGCGCCGATCATCTGCGTCAGGTCCCGGCGCAGTGAGGGCTCTCCGCCGGTCAGACGCACCTTTTCGGTGCCCAGGGCGGCGAAGGCGCGCACCACGGTGGACACTTCCGCGACCGACAGCGGGTTTTCACCCTCCAGGGAGCGGCCGCAGCCGATGCCGTCGGGCAGGCAGTAGTTGCAGCGGAAGTTGCAGATGTCCGTCACGGACAGGCGCAGGTAGTAGAACCTGCGGCCGTAGCTGTCTTGTAACATTAAACGCCTTTCCAAGTTCGGGAGGCCGCCCGGTTTCCCGTCCGGCCCTGGTGGCCCCTGTGGCCACGGTCCCGGCGTCGTGCGGCGCTGGCCGTTTAGACGCGGGGACTCGGTGTTTAAACTGTTGTCAGTGTATCAGGGAGTCATTTTTCTGCTTGGGGCAAAGGTGGTACTCCCTTTGCGGACACAGCCGACCCACAGGGGGTGGGCTGCAAGAAAAATACCAATACACGGCGAACGGCCCGGTGTGGGCCTCTGCGTTGAAGGCCGGGCGCCACCGGGTGGCGGATGGTGACCCAGCTGGCAGGTGTGTGGGCGATCCCGATGTCGGCAGCCTGTTGCGGGACACGCTGTGAATACATCCCTGTACGCTCGGCGCCGGCATCCATGCCTCCGACGGTCCCGCAACAGGCCGCCGACACCGGGATCTTCTCGTTGCGCTGCTTCGCTCAAAGAAACAGCATTGCGACACGAGGCCGGGCCCCGTGCGGGCGCACTATCAGAAAGTGGCCGTCAGCATCAGCCACAGCTTGTCGGTATCGACACTGTATTCATCGGCGCTGTAGGTCGCGTATTTGACCACCGCCGACAGCTGCTCGTTGAACTTGCGCGCGTAACTGATATCCCACTCGTCGCCGTAATCCAGTGAGGATTCGCTGGCGCTGAAGCGGTGGTAGGTGAGCCCGAGGTTGCCCCCGGCAAGCTTCACGGCACCGCCCAGGTAGAGGTCCTCGAGACCGTCGGCGGGGGTGGCGAGAAACTTGTCCGCGAAGCCCTGGAACTTGTGCAGCGTCGCGAGCGGCGTCATAAAGCCGACGCCGTCGTCGGCGCCCAGCACTTCGTAGCCGAGCTTCGCGTTCACCGGCCCGACGGCGGTCGCCAGCTCGCCGAGGTAGTAGGCGGCGCTGTAATCGAGGGCGCTGTCACCGGTGTCGGTCTGGTTCGCATAGCTCAGCTGTGCCTTGACCGGGCCGAAGCTGCCCTTGTAGTCCACGCCGATGGTGCGGTTGGAGGCGTTCGCCGCATTGTCGAAATCCAGTTCGTACACGAACGCCGTCAGCCTGTGCCCCTCGGCGAGTGGGTAGGTGGCGTGCAGCAGCTGGATATCGCCCTCCAGATCGGACGCGGGGCTCTCCTCGCCGAAGATGCGGTTGACGTTGTAGACATAGCTGTAGTCCAGCTGCAAACCGTCCGCCGCACCGTACTGGTAGCGGAGCCCGTCGTAAGTCTGCTCGTTCTGCCGCCAACCCACGCCGCCGACGAAGCGCTGGCCGTCGAGGTTGATGCGCTGGCGGCCGGCGGTCACGGTCGAGCTGCCGCGCTGGTATTGCAGCAGCGCCTGATTGACTTCCGTGCCGGTCGGATCCGCGACCACCGGGTAGTCCAGGTTGCCATTGGTGGTGGAGTTGTAATCGTCGTCTCCGACCGCCGACACATCGTCCATTTCCAGCAGGGTGCTGAAACCGCGATAGCCGGCGCTTTTCCAGTTCAGGCGCGTCCTCAGCGTCGAGGCGACGGCGTCTTCGTCCAGATTCTGCTGATCGACCGCCTCGATCCGGTAGCGCAGGCTCAGCGTCGCCTCGCCGGACTTGAACGCCTCGGCGAGAGAGGCCGGTTCTGCGTCCGCGGCCACCGCGGTCAGAGCCGCGCTGCTGCATACGCCAAGGAGGAAAACCCCGAGGGTTTTAGGGAGTCTCTGAGTGGTCATTCGCTGTTCCTCTGCGAGTTGGTAACTGGATTGGGGCCAAACTACACCGCTTTCACCACTGTGGAAATCGAGCCGGCGCCGGCGCGCGCGCCACCGCGTACCACCGATAAAACCGCGGGCGTACCGACAAATTGGTATTTCAACCGGCGCGCAAGCCGGTGGACCGCTCGTTCTCGTTTTCCTCGTGCAGGAAATTGTGTTGGCGCGCGAACTGCAACCGCTGCAGGTAGCGCTCTCTCTGAATGGCCAGGTACATGACCACCATGCAAAAAGCGAGCACACCGTAGAGCAGCATAAAGGCAGCGCTGTGTATACCCAATAAATCCTGGGCGATACCAAACATGACCGGCAGCGTGAAACCGCCGAGGGCGCCGATGGTGGCCACGGCGCCGCCGGCGCTGCCCATATGGTCCGGATAGTTATCGTGCAGGGCCTTGTACACGGACGCGCGCCCAAACCCCTGGGCGATACCGATCACCAGCAGCAGCAGCGTGAACAGCTCTATCCCCACCTCGATATTCAGCTGCACGTCCCGGCTCACGCCGTGAATCGTCATACTGGTGGGCGGGTAGCTCAGAAAGAAAAGACACACGAGACAGGTCCAGAAAACGCTCCAGTTCACCGTGCGCGCGCCGTAGCGGTCCGCAAACCAGCCGCCGAGGGCGCGCACCGAGCTCGACAGGGCCACGAAGGCCAGCGTGAGCGCCATTGCCTGGGGCGTCGTGACGCCGTACACGGAGAGGTAGTAGTGCGGCAGCCACAGCAGCAAGGCGAGGAAGCTGCCAAACACGAAATAGTAATAGAGCCCGTAGCGCCAGACCCGGATCTCCAGCAGTGGCTGCAGGTGTGCGCGCAGATCGCCTCTGTGGCGGCTCTGCATATAGCGGGTCTCCGGCGGGGCCAGCAGCGCGAACAGCACCATGACCGCAAACAGCCCGGCGCCGTAGGCCGGCCCAATCCAGTCCCGGCCGAGCCAGTTCTCGATCGCCGGCGCCAGCGCCAGCGTGATGGCCGCACCGACGTTGCCGGCGCCGAAGATCCCCAGCGCCGTCCCCTGCCGCCGCTTCTCGAACCACGGGCTTATGTAGCGGATACCGAGCACAAAGGAGACGCCGGAGATCCCCAGCCACAGCCCCGCCAGCAGATGGCCGCCGTAGGAATCGATTTCCGGCAGCAGCAGGAGCACGGGCAACAGCAGGCCCATCTGCCACAGGATCAGTTTCTTTACCGAATAGTGTTCCGCCAGCAGTCCCGCCGGGAAACGCAGCAGGGCACCGCTGAGAATCGGCGCCGCCAGCAGTATCCCGTACTCGGTTGCCGACAGCGCATACTGGGCCCGCAGCTGGACGCCGAGCACCGCGTAGAGGGTCCACACGGAAAAATTGGCGGCGAACATCGCCGTCGCGAGGACGAGCGCGCGGCCGGCGAGTTGCTGAGCGTACTGCATGGGCGGCTTCCTGTGTTTTTACGTCTGTTCGTCAACCCGGCCATTATTAACCGGACTGCGGCGGCCCCGCACTTCCCGGGCGGCGCCTACCCCAAAGAATTTCCGCCAGCGGCAGGCGCACCGGCGCACTACCCCCTCGGTGGTAGTCCGCCGGAAAAACAGCGCCCTGCAGCGAAAAAACCGCTTCTCCCAAAGGGGTATTTGCGCCCCCGGCTACCCCCTTTGCGCGCTTTCTCCGCGGCGCAGCTTCCATACCATCGGGCGTAACCATTCCAACCCAGATTCCTGCCCAGCCGGAGATAAAAGCATGAGTCAATCCAGCGGCCTCAACCTGTTCGATTGGGGCGATCCGAAAATCAAGACGCTACACATCACCTGGTTCGCGTTCTTTCTGAGCTTTGTTGTGTGGTTTTCCCACGCGCCGCTGATGGTCTTTATCAAGGAGGCCTTCGATCTCAGCAGCCAGCAGGTGAAGGCGCTGCTGATCCTGAATGTGGCCCTGACGATCCCGGCGCGCATCATCGTCGGTATGCTGGTCGACAAGCTGGGGCCGAGACTGGTCTACAGCGGCCTGCTGCTGATCTCCTCGTTGATCTGCATCGGCTTTGCCACCGCGGACAGCTACCAGGCGCTGGCCCTGTTCCGCTTTCTGCTCGGATTTGTCGGCGCCGGCTTCGTGATCGGCATCCGCATGGTCGGCGAGTGGTTCCCGGCCAAGCAGGTCGGGCTCGCCGAGGGTATCTACGGCGGCTGGGGCAACTTCGGCTCCGCCGCGGGCGCGATGACGCTGCCCACCATCGCGCTGCTGTTCGGCGGCGAGGACGGCTGGCGCTATGCCCTGGGCCTGACCGGGGTTATCGCCGGCGTCTACGGCCTGATCTACTACCGCGTCGCGCGCAATACGCCCAAGGGTTCCACCTACTTCAAACCGAAGAAGAGCGGCGGCCTCGAGGTCACCAGCATGCGCGATCTCTACTTCTACCTTGCAATGAATGTGCCCATGTACCTGGCACTGGCGGCGCTGGCCTACAAACTGTCTCCGGCCGGTGTCGCGCTGCTGAGCCAGTCCGCGACCCACGCGATGTGGATACTCCTGGCCGTACTGTTTGCCGCGCAGACGAAAATGATCTGGCGGGTCAACCGGGAACACCTGAAAGAAGGGGTGCCGGAACTGGAGAAATACAACTTCAAGCAGGTTGCCATCCTCGACGTGGCCTACTTCGTCACCTTCGGCTCGGAGCTGGCGGTCGTCTCCATGCTGCCGCTGTTCTTCCTCGAAACCTTCGAGGGCCTGAGCCCGGTCGCCGCCGGCCTGCTCGCTTCCGGCTTCGCCTTTATGAACCTGGTCGCGCGCCCCACCGGCGGTTTCTTCAGCGACAGACTCGGCCGCCGCCGCAGCCTGATGCTCTTCGTCGGCGGACTGGCCATCGGCTACCTGGTACTCAGCCAGATCAACAGCGGCTGGTGGATACCCGCCGCGGTACTCGCGACCATGGCCTGCTCTTTCTTCGTGCAGGCGGGTGAAGGCGCGGTATTCGCGATGGTGCCGCTGGTAAAACGCCGTATGACCGGGCAGATTGCCGGTATGGCGGGGGCCTATGGCAACGTCGGTGCGGTCACCTTCCTCACCGCGCTGTCCTATGTCAGCTACAGCCAGTTCTTCCTGATCATTGCCGGTTGCGCCGCGGTAATATTCTTTGCCTGTGCCCTCCTCGATGAGCCCAAAGGCAATATTGCCGAAGTGCTGCCGGACGGCACAGTGCAGTTGATCAGCGTGGAGTGATAAACCGGGGCGCAACGGATAGCGGATTGCCGGCCTCGCGCCGGCTTTCCCATTTCCGCGACACACCCCTATCGCCGAGGAAACCACCATGAGCGCATCCAGCCCGGCAATTTCCAGTGAGGCGCAGCGCCTCTCGCTCTCCGCCGGCCTGTGCAGCAGCGCGGGCGTCAAGGCGCAAAACGAGGATGCGGCGATATACCACTGGCCGGACAGCGACCACCTGCAGCAGTATCTGGGGGCGGTGGCGGCGGTGGCCGACGGGGTCAGCTCCGCCGAGGCGGGCGCACTCGCCAGCCGCATGGCGACGGAGCAGTTCGTGTGCGACTATTTCAGGGCCCCGGATACCTGGTCGGCGGCACACGCGGGACAGAAAATTCTCGCCTCGATCAACAGCAAGCTGTACCGCAGGAGCCACGAATACCCGCAGCAGGAAAAAGGCTTTCTGTGCACCTTCTCGGCCGCGGTGTTCAAGTCGCGCATCGCGCACTACTTCCACATCGGCGACAGCCGCATCTACCACCTGCGCGGCGGCGAGCTCCGCTGTATCACCCGCGACCACACCATCACCCTTTCCCACCGCCAGCGCATGCTGTCCCGCGCGCTGGGTATGGATACCGGTCTGCAGGTCGATTACGGCCAGATTGACCTGGCGCCGCAGGATCAGCTGCTGATCACCAGCGACGGCGTGCACGATTTCCTCGACCCCGATTTTATCCGCGAGGTATTGGAGGACCCGTCGCGCGGCGAACAGGAAAAGGCCGAGACGCTGGTGCGGGCCGCGGAGGAAAACGGCAGCGACGACAACCTGTCGGCGCTGGTGGTGCGGGTCTGCGGCCTGCCGGATGCGACGCTCGACGATTACAGCCGGCAGCTGACACGCCTGCCCTTTCCCCCGCCCCTGGAGCCCGGCATGCTGCTCGACGGTTTCCGGATAGAGCGGGAGATCTTTTCCTCCCAGCGCAGCCAGCTCTACCTGGTCACGGACGAGCACAGCGGCGAGCGGCTGGTTATGAAAACCCCGTCGGTCAATTACGAGGACGATATCCACTATATCGACCGCTTTATCCAGGAGGAGTGGATAGGTCTGCGTATCCACAGCGATCACGTGGTGCGCCTGCAGCGCCAAAACCGGCCCAGGAGCGCGCTCTACTACCTGATGGAATTTGTGGATGGCTGCACGCTGGAGCGCTGGATGGCGGACAACCGCTTTCCCAGACCCGCCGAGGCCTACCGCATCCTCAAGCAGGTGGCGGCGGGCCTGAAGGCCTTTCACGACCAGGAGACAGTGCACCAGGACCTGAAGCCGGCCAACATCATGATCGACGGCGAGGGCCAGGTAAAAATTGTCGATTTCGGCTCCGTCTACGTGGCCGGCAGCGCGGAGATCTTCCGCCCGCTGGAACACCCGGGTGCGCTGGGCACCGCGTCCTATTCCGATCCCCACTACATTCTCGGCCGCAATACCGGCATACAGGGCGATATCTACGCGCTGGCCACCATCGCCTATGAGATGTTTACCGGCGAACTGCCCTACGGGGAAGAGATCGACGACTGCCGCTGTGCGGCCGACTACGAGCGGCTGCGCTACCGCCCCGCGCGACTGTTCAACCCGGTGGTACCCACCTGGTTTGACCGTACCCTGGAGCGGGGCTGCAGCATCGATCTGCAGGACCGCTACCAGACCCTCGACGCCTTTATCACCGACCTCGGCAGCCCCAACCCGGACTATCTCCGCGACGACCCCGCCGATCAGCAGAGCCACAACGCGCCGCTGTTCTGGAAACTGCTCTGCGGCCTCTGGGCCGCGACCCTGCTGGCGGTTTTCGCGCTCTTCTCGTCGGGCTGAACGGGTCCGCCGCACAGCCCCAAAACACAACATCTGGTGATCGATAAAAAAACAAGCACAACATAAAGTGATCCAGATCAATAGCCGCCCCGATTCCGACAGTAGGCTTACGCCATCCATTCACTGCTGAAACGGCGGCCTTGCCGCCGGAGATTTACGCCCGCGCCACAGAGGGCGCGGCTTGCGGCAGCCCCCTACTGGACCACAGAGAGGAAACCCCATGACGCCAACCGCCGACACAGCACCGCCAATTTCCGCGGAGACCCAGGCGCAACCCCGCGGCGCCAGACCGCGCTGCCTGGTGCGCAAGCGCGACGGCCGCATCCTGGCCTTCGACCGCCGCCATATCCACAGCGCCATACTGCTGGCCGGGCGCGCCAGCGGTGCCTTCGGTGAAGAGGAGGCGGAGCGCCTCACCGCCCAGGTCGAGAAGGTCATCCGGCACCGGGCGGAGGCGCCGGAGGACCGCGACGCGGAAACGCCGGTGGATATCGAGGAAATCCAGAACGTCGTGGAACAGGTGCTGATCAGCAATGATCACCTGGACACCGCGCGGGGCTATATCGCCTACCGGCAGCAGCACCGCCAGCTGCGCGAAGATCGCCGCACGCTGGTCGACGTGGGCTCGTCCATCGACGAGTACCTGCAGCGGGAGGACTGGCGCGTGGCCGCCAATGCCAACCAGGGCTTCTCCCTCGGCGGCCTGATTCTGAACAGCGCCGGCAAGATGATCGCCAACTACTGGCTGAACCACGTCTACAGCCCGGAGATCGGCGCCGCCCACCGCGACGGCGACCTGCATATCCACGACCTGGATATGCTGGCCGGCTACTGCGCCGGCTGGTCGCTGCGCACGCTGCTGAACGAGGGGCTGAACGGCGTGCCCGGCAAGGTGGAGTCGGCGCCGCCGGCGCACCTGTCCAGCGCCGTCGGGCAGATAGTCAACTTCCTCGGCACGCTGCAGAACGAATGGGCCGGCGCCCAGGCGTTCAGCTCCTTCGACACCTACCTGGCGCCGTTCGTGCGCAAGGACAAGCTCGGCTACCGCGAGGTGCGCCAGTGCATCCAGGAGCTGATCTTCAACCTGAATGTGCCGTCGCGCTGGGGCACCCAGACGCCGTTTACCAACCTGACCTTCGACTGGGTCTGCCCGCAGGATCTGCGCGAACAGGTGCCGGTGATCGCCGGCGAGGAGATGCCGTTCACCTACGGTGAACTGCAGCGGGAGATGGACCTGATCAACCGCGCCTATATAGAGGTGATGAGCGAGGGCGACGCGCGCGGCCGCGTGTTCACCTTCCCGATCCCCACCTACAACATCGCACCGGACTTCCCCTGGCACAGCGAGAATGCGGAGCGGCTGTTCGCGATGACCGCCCGCTACGGCCTGCCCTATTTCCAGAACTTCATCAATTCGGACCTGAGCCCGAATATGGTGCGCTCCATGTGCTGCCGCCTGCAGCTGGACCTGCGCGAACTGCTGAAGCGCGGCAACGGCCTGTTCGGCTCCGCCGAGCAGACCGGCTCCCTCGGTGTTGTGACCATCAACTGCGCGCGCCTCGGCTACCTGTACCGCGGCGACGAAAAGGCCCTGCTGGAGCGCCTCGACCGCCTGCTGGAACTCGCGCGCGACTCGCTGGAGGTCAAGCGCAAGGTTATCCAGCGGCATATGGACACCGGGCTCTTCCCCTATACCAAGCGCTACCTGGGCACGCTGCGCAATCACTTCTCCACCATCGGCGTCAACGGCATCAACGAGATGATCCGCAACTTCACCGGCGACCGGGAAGATATCACCAGTGAAAGCGGCCAGCAGATGGCCGAGCGGCTGCTGCAGCATATCCGCGCGCGCATGACCGAGTTCCAGGAAGAGACCGGCCACCTCTACAACCTCGAGGCGACACCGGCCGAGGGCACCACCTACCGCTTCGCCCGCGAGGACCGCAAGCGCTTCCCTGACATACTGCAGGCGGGCAGCATTGATGCCCCCTACTACACCAATTCGTCACAGCTGCCGGTCGGCTTTACCGACGACCCGTTCGAGGCGCTGTCGCGGCAGGAATCGCTGCAGTCCCTGTACACCGGCGGCACTGTGCTGCACCTGTACCTGGGCGAACAGCTGCCCGACGCGGATTCCTGCCGCCAGCTGGTGCGCCGCGCGCTGGAAAACTTCCGCCTGCCCTATATCACCGTCACCCCGACCTTCTCGATCTGCCCGACACACGGCTACCTGAGCGGGGAACACCAGTTCTGCCCCCGTTGCGACGAGGAACTGATCGCGCGCAAGCGCGCCTGTAGCGAAAGAAACAGCAAAGAAGCAAACATGGAAAACCACCAACAGGAGAACAGCCATGCAAACTGAAACCGCAGTACTGAAAGACGAGGAACGCACCCGCTGCGAAGTCTGGAGCCGCGTGATGGGCTACCACCGCCCGGTGACCTTCTGGAATCCCGGCAAGCAATCGGAGCACCGCGATCGAACTTTCTTTGTCGCCGAGCAATCCGCCGCAAAACAGCGCTAACCCGGCCGCGGGGGGGGGGGGGGGGGGGGGGTAGGGCGCTTTTTTTGTGACAAAAAAAACCCCCCAACACCCCCCCCCCCCCCCCCCCTCCCCCCCCCCCCTCCCCCCCCCCCCCGCCACAACCCGTACAACACCCGATTAATCATGGATAAGACTCTGCGCGTCGGCGGCTTTACGCCATTTACCGCCATCGACTACCCCGGCGCCCTGTCGGCGGTCGTATTCTGCCAGGGTTGCCCCTGGCGCTGCCGCTACTGCCACAACGGCGGACTGCTGCCGGCACAGGCCGAATCCAAATACGACTGGCAGCAGCTGCTGCAGCACCTGCACACACGCCGCGGGCTGCTCGACGCCGTGGTGTTCTCCGGCGGCGAGCCCACCGCGCAGCGCGCGCTGGAAGGCGCAGTCTGTGATGTAAAGACAATGGGATTCAAAGTCGGCCTGCACACCGCCGGCATCTATCCGCGGCGGCTAGCGCGGCTGCTACCGCAACTGGACTGGGTCGGGCTGGATATCAAGGCGCTGCCGCAAAACTACGATGCGATCACCCGCGTAACCGGCAGCGGCGCCGCGCCCTGGCAGAGTGCCGCACTACTGGCCGAGGCCGGCATCCCCCTGCAGGTGCGCCTGACCCGCCACCCGCAGCTGACCGGCGACGGCGAGCTGGCGGCAATACGCGAGAAACTGGCTGCGCTCGGCATTCCCGAGCTGATTGTGCAAAAGTGCAATACGCAAAATGCACTGGATCCCGGGCTGCGGTAGCCTCGCCGCCAGCCCCGGCCATTCCTAACCTACAAGACACAGATACTTGCCAATTCTAGCGCAAATTTCATTGCACAAGCGAAACAGCCGATTCAAAAAAAGGGAAACCTGCAAAAACAGCATGCAACCCGTTCTGAGCTATACCACACTATGTTATAAAGGTGTATCTTTTGAATTAGTCACCAGCATTCCAAAAGGAAAAATTTAGTGATACTTAAAAGTCGTGATTTAGAAATCATCAAAGATGATCCATATCGAAACGACCCATTAAATCGCAAGGAAAGTGGAGAGGCATTGACTGAATTTGTTTTGTCTGTAAATGATTCTGTCGTTGTTTGTGTCGATGCGCCTTGGGGGCAAGGGAAAACTACCTTTCTTAGAATGTGGGAACAAGACTTAAAAAATAACGATGTTCCAACAATTTATTTTAATGCTTGGGAAAGCGACTTCTCTGATGATGCGCTTGTATGCCTTATAGGAGAGATTAGTGCATCGATAAAGGAATTATCTAAAACTGGTGACGAATCAAAGGCGCGAGAGTATCTTGGAAAGACCAAAGCCATAGGCGTTGCTCTTGTTAAAAAATCCATTCCTGTTGCAGCCAAGGTCGCAACAGCTGGCGCACTTGATCTTGACAAGATAACCGAACAGGCCCTTGCAGGGCTAGCTGAGTCGATTGCAAAAGAACAACTCGAAAAGTATGAGAACTCTAAGAAGTCGATAAAGTCATTTAGAGAGGCCATATCTAACTTGGCCACCAGCATTACTGATTCGGACAATCCAAAACCACTGATTTTCATCATTGACGAGCTTGACCGATGCAGACCAAATTACGCAATTGAAATATTAGAAAAAGCGAAGCATTTCTTTAATGTTGACAATATCGTGTTTGTACTTGGTGCAGACAAAAAGCAATTAGGGTCATCTATTAAGGCTATTTATGGTGAAGGTCTAAATGTGAATGGCTATTTGCGAAGGTTTATGGACTTTGACTATGTTTTGCCTCCGCCTGACAAGGGGCATTTTGTTAAATATTTGTTCCAAAAATATTCATTTGATGATTACTTTTCTAAAAAGAATTCAAGGGGAACCCAATATGAAGGAGAGCAATCTTTAACCATGCTCTCTGAGCTCTTTGAGCTTTATGGGCTAACGTTGCGGGAGCAGGAACACTGCTGCTCGCTACTTAGCCTATCAATAAGAACAACTCCGGAAAACTATAAGCTATACCCGTTATTTCTTTGCTTCCTAATTGTTCTGAAAGTCAAAGACCCCGATCTATACAAGGAATTAATCACAGATGAGATCGACGTTTTTGGCTTACTGGAGAGGTTTCAGGAAGTCCCTGGTGCTACTGAATTTTTGTTAACAAATTATGGTACTGCACTAGAGGCATATATTGTCACATGCAAATCATACCAACATAGCTACGATGAAATAACCGACAAATATACAGAAATTAAAAATTCGGACTCCTCTAGCGAGGAAGAGAAGCTTCGCGCCCAAAGAATATTGGAAATTATACGTGATTTTGACTGGAATGGTGGAATTGGTTCTTTGGGCTATCTTCTCAACAAAGTTGAAATTGCTTCTCGTTTTAAAGCGTGACCTGCCAACAAGCACGTCAATTCTGACCCTGACAAACTTGTGCGAGCATTAAATGTAACCAAACATGAAGCGAGAGCCTTCGCCAAAGACCTGCAGCGAAGGCTTTCCTGTTGGCTCGCCACCGGCTCCTCGCTTCAGCCCGACGCGCCGCTGCCACTGCGGGCAATCAGTTCCAGGCCAGGGCGACCGCACCAGTAGCCGTCGACGCCGGGTGGCAACAGTTCCGTATCCGATTCGCCGCGGCGGGCGCGGTCGAAGGCGTCGATAATCTGCTCCATCTGCTGCCACTGCGGCGACAGGCGCAGGATATCGACGCCGAGCTCACACAGCTGCGGATAGTGGCGCAGCAGGTTGGTGGGCTCGCCGGACAGCGTCTGGATGCCGTTGATCACGAACAGCGCTTCGCCCTCCTGGGATGCCAGCGGCAGGCCGTGCGGGTATTCGATACAGCGGTAATCGCAGCTGTCCTTGTCGAGGCCGAGGTGGCGGGCGGTGAAGCAGCGCGCGGAGTAGGCCAGCGGCATATGGCCGTAGGCAAACACTTCGACTTCGGGCTTCTTGTCGCAGGCGGCGAGCACTTCGCCCAGTTGCCGCCCACTCATTTCCACCGGCGCCGTCCAGCGCGTCATACCTAACGACATCAGCTGCGCCAGCGTGTGCTGGTTGTAGATATTGACCGCCGGGCCGCAGGTAAACGGCAGGCCGGCGTCTGACAATAACTGTACCGCCGACAGATCGTTGGCCTCGACCAGCAGCTGGCCGTTGTCACAGATCTTCCTGACCCAGTTAAAGTCGGCATTCGACTCCAGCAACGTCAGCGTCGACAGGACTATCTGCTTGTCGGAAACCTCGGCCAGTTGCCGCGCCAGTTCCAGCCAGTCGGCCGCGCGCAACTGGTGGCGCTTGCCGCACACCACTTCGCCCAGGTAGATAATATCCAGCGGTGTGGACAGCATTCGTTCGTAGAATTGATGGATATCGTTGCGCGGCCAATAGTATTGCGCCGGTCCCAGAGCGAGCTGCATCTCGTGTCCTCTACTGCCAGGGGCGGTCGTAGGCGCCCAGAGTGGTTTGCTTGCCTTCGGAGTTCTTCGCCAGTGTGTCGCGCCAGCTGTCCTTTACCGAGAAATCTTCACCGCACCGCAGCACCTCGTCGATCGCCTCGCGCCAGGTGCGCACTATCTGTGCCACATAGGCGGGGCTGCGCTGGCGGCCCTCCAGCTTGATGGCCTGGATACCGGCCGCCTTGAGTTCCGGCAGCAGCGCCATGCTGTTCAGGCTGGTCGGCTCCTCGAGCGCGTGCTGACGCTTGCCGTCGACGACGAAGCGGCCCTTGCACAGGGTCGGGTAGCCGGCGTTTTCATCTTCGGCGAAGCGATCGATCAGCACGCCGTTCAGGCGCGTCTCCAGGCCGTTCGCCGCGTTGCGCCACTCCACCGCCCTGGCCGGGGAACAGACGCCGTTTTGGTTCGGCGACTCGCCGGTGACATAGGAACTCAGGTGGCAGCGCCCCTCGGCCATAATGCACAGGCTGCCGAAACCGAACACCTCCAGCTCCACCTTGCTCGCGGCCGCCAGTTGCTGCACCTGCTTCAGTGACAGCACCCGCGGCAGTACCGCGCGGCGGATACCGAATTGCCGGCGATAGAACTCCAGCGCCGGTGCGCTGGTGGCCGAGGCCTGCACCGACAGGTGCAGGGCCAGTTCTGGATGCTTCTCCCGCGCGTAACCCATCAGGCCGATATCCGCCAGGATCACCGCGTCGGCGTTGAGGCCGGCGGCGCGGTCCACCGCCGCCTGCCAGCGCGAGAAGCTGTCCGGCTTGGCATAGGTATTGATCGCGACGAACAGCTTGCGGCCGCGGTTGCGTATCCGCTCCAGCGCGCGCAGTGCATTCTTGTCGTTGAAGTTCAGGCCGCCGAAGTTGCGCGCGTTGGTCTCGTCGTTAAAGCCGATATAGACCGCGTCCGCACCGTTTTCGACTGCGGCCTCCAGTGCCGGGAGGCTGCCGGCCGGGCATACGAGTTCCATAGTTACTCCTAAACAGTTACTCGGTATCAGTTGGCAACCACTGTCGCCAGTTCGGCGGCGATCACTTCCAGGCCGCGCTGGGCCCATTGCGGTATGCGACTGCGATCGAGCGCATCCAGGCAGTTCTTCACCGTCAGGCCTATCTCCGTCTGCCCGCCGAGAGATAAGCGGCGCTGGAAGAACAAGGTGTCCGGGTCCTCGCGACCGCTGGCGATGGCGAGGAAGTCGGCGCTGTTAGCGGAGATGGTCGAGTCCGCCGGCACGCCCGCCGGCGCGCGCACAAACTGCTCGCCGCGCTTGCTGACGCGCAGGCGGAAGCCCAGGTCGGTGACGCTGACTTCGAGAATCCGCTCGTCGAGGAAGTCGAAGAGCCCGTCTTCCAGCTCTTCAGCCAGTTGTGTATTCAGTAACTTGATCAACGCGACTTCGCCCGGCCAGCGCGGCAACAGCGGCACAAGTTTGCAGCCGAAGCGATACCCCAAACGCGAAATCGATTTTCTGACCGCTAGCATTTTCCCTCCATGCCGGCCGGTTGAACGCTGGCAGCTCCGCCCTTCGTTGGAAACCGTTCTCTGCCAGTGGATTACTCTGAAACAGCCGCCCGTCAGCGGGTCAGCTGGTGGGTGATGGCTCTTCTGATCGGCCAAAAATTATTGCTGACCCGCAGCACGGCCTTGCGCAGCAGTTTTGCCGGGCGGCGCTCGTCGGTAAACAGGCCGACGACGCGGTTGGTGCCCTCGTAGATGGGCAGGGACTCCAGCCGGTGTTTCAGCTGGAAGCGCGACAGGGCCCGGCGCAGCCGGGCGCCGTCGCCGAGGTCGTTCAGCCCGCCGAGTTGCGCCGCCAGCGTAGCGGCGCTGGCGATGCCCAGATTGAAGCCATGCGCGGTCACCGGGTGCATGCCGACGGCGGCGTCGCCGATCAGCGCAAACCGCTCCGTGTAAAAGCGCCGCGCGTAGACCGCCACCAGCGGGTAGCAGTGGCGCCGCCCCTCGGCGGTCACCGTCCCCAGCACGCCGTTGCTGGCGCGCGCCACATGCTCGGCGAAGTCCCGCTCGGAGAGCGCCATCACCGCCTCGGCCCTGTCTCCGGGCACGGTCACCACCGCCGACGACAGCCGCGGCGGCGCCAGCGGCAGCAGCGCCAGGGTCGCGCCATAGCCGAAGCACTCGCGCGCGACGCCGCCGTGGGGCAGCTCGGTGGCCACGCGCCCGACGATGGCGGCGCGGCCGAAGTCGCGCATGTCGGCGCCGATACCGGCCATGCGGCGCAGTTCGGAGAAGCGGCTGTCCGCGGCCAGCAGCAGCGGCGCCCGCAGGCTTTCACCGCCGGACAGCGACAGCCGGCGCAGGCCGCCCTCCAGTGCCAGACCGCTCGCGCTCACGCCGGTGGCTATGTCGATATTCCGCTGCGCGGACGCGACCTGGTAGAGCGCGCGGCGAATTGCCGCGTTGGGGACTATATAGCCGAGCGGGCCGCGAGCGCGGTCGTCGAACTGCAGGCAGTAGGGCGACACGCCGTCGGTGACCTGTGCGGATTCCAGCGGCCCTATCTCGTCGTCTTGCAGGCGCTGCCAGGCGCCGAGGCTTTTCAACAGGCGCACGGATTTGTGGGTCAGCGCGATTTCGCGCCCGTCGTCCGCGGGCGCCGCGAGGCTGTCTTCGGACTGGCGCTCGAGCAGCCTTACGCGGAAACCCCGCTCGGCGAGAAAGACCGCGCAGGCGAGGCCCGCCGGCCCCGCGCCGACAATCGCGATATCGGCAAATGACACTTGCTACCCCCTGAGCCGTAAGCCCGCCGGTCTATGCGGAGAGATTCGTATGCCGGCGCTCCGCCCCGGCGAGCAGGTCGAGGCCGCGGATATCGGCATCGGCGACCAGGGCCTGCAGATAGCGGTCGGTCTCGCGGCGGCGGCGCGCCTCCCGCAGATAGTCCTCGATGGTCTCGCGCACGAAGTCGAACTCCAGCGGGCGCCCCGGTTCACACTGTTCGACGTAGATCAGGTGCACGCCGTAGGGCGTTTCCACCGGCTCGGGTACCAGCCCGACGCCCTGTGCAAATACCGCAGCCTCGAAGGGCGCCACGGTATCGCCGCGCCCGATCTGCCCGAGGCTGCCGCCGGAATCTTTGGAGGAGCAGTCGGATACGGACTTGGCGAGTTGGGCAAATGTCAGCAGCGGGTCGCCGGACTCGCGCACCTGATCCAGCAGCTGCGCCGCTTTTTCCCTGGCGTTTTCCAGCGCCGGCAGGTCGTCCGCGGCGGCGGCCAGCAGGATATGGCGCACTTCCGCCAGGGGTTCCGATACGAACTTTTGCGGGTGATTCAGGAAATACTCGCGGCATTCATCGCTGGAGGGCGGGGAGAGCTCCAGTTCCCGCTCCAGCAGTTGTGTCACCGCCGTATCGAACGCCTCTCCGTTGAGTTCCACATCCGCCGCGCACAGTCCGAGGGCGTGGGCGCGCTCGCGCAGCAGGTGCCCGAGCACCAGCGAGCGGCTGGCGGCAAAAATGGCCTCGCGCGGTGTCTGCGCCGGGTGGTACTGCATCTCCTTGTAGATATCGTCGCGGGGAATTTCCCAGCCGTTTACGACCACGGCTTCGGCCAGTTCAAACTCCGCGCCGGAGGCGTCGGTTGCCAGCAATGCACTCATATTCAACTCCGAAACGCACTGCCCGCCCACGAGGCGGGCATATTGATAAAACCGCTGTTCGCTACAAGCGAGGGCGGTGGCGGCACATCCTTGTGCCGCTTAATAGCTCACCGGGCAACCCGCGCCCGCACAACTTGGTAGTTGCGGCGGAAGTACTGCACCGGCACGCTCCAGACATGCACCAGGCGGCTGAACGGGAACAGCAGGAACAGGGTCATGCCGAGGAAGATATGCAGCTTGAAGATGATGTGCACATCCGCGATGGCGCTCGCCGCGGCCGCGCCGTCCAGGGTCACGATGGACTGCGCCCAGGTCATCAGCTTGAGCATCTCGGAGCCGTCCATATGGCCGCTGGACACGACGATGCTCACCAGGCCGAGTATCAGCTGCGCGTACAGCATCAGCAGAATGGTCAGATCCATGCGCGAGGTGGTGGCGCGGATGCGCGGGTTGGTCAGGCGGCGCTTGATCAGAATGGTCAGGCCGATAAAACAGATGATGCCGAAGAAGCCGCCGACGCTCATCGCCATCATCTGCTTGGCCGGCGCGGAGATGCCGATCAGGTGCCAGACCCACTTGGGGGTCAGCAGCCCGACGAAGTGCCCCGCGAGAATGGCCAGCACGCCGATATGGAACAGGTAGCTGCCGATGCGCAGCTGTTTTTTCTCCAGCAGCTGGCTGGAGCCGGTACGCCAGGTGTACTGGTCGCGGTCGTAGCGGATCAGGCTGCCCACCAGAAAAACGGTCAGCGCCACAAACGGATAAATGCCGAACAAAAGCGTATTGATGTAGTTCATTGTCTTACTCCTGTGATGCGCACTGTTGTGGCGCGGCGGCGGCGCCCGGGTTGACCCAGGAAACCGGATCTGCGTCGCGGCGCTGGGATTCGCTCGGCCGCAGCGCGGACTGGCCGCAGCCGCTGTCCGGCGCCGAGCTGAAGGAGACCGCCTCGTCTTCCCAGATCTTGTCCAGCGCCTCCGGCGTATCGTCCGGCTCCTCGCCGGCGACCTGATTCTGCAGCGCCTGCATATCCACCTCGACCCGGGACAGCGACACCAGCACTTCCAGCAGCAGCGCATAGGGGCTGCCCTTTTCCTTCAGGCGCGCGGCCAGCAGCGCCAGCACGTGGGAGATATCCTGCAGCCAGTAGAGCGCGCCCTCGCCCTGGGTGGCGCAGAACTCGAGGTAAGTCGGCAGGTAGTCCGGCAGTTCGCGCTGGCTCAGTTCGAGACCGGCGCTGCGGTAGTGCGCCAGCAGCTCCACCATGGCCTGGCCGCGATCGCGGGACTCGCCGTGTACGTGTTCGAAAATATGCAGGGAGACGGCGCGGCCGCGCTCGAACAGCCCGTCGTATTCCGACTGCCAGTCCAGCGCCGCGCTACACTCGTAGTGCGCGATAAACGCCAGCAGCTTGTCGCGCTCGCCGGCCTCCATGTCCTGGGACTCCGCCACCCAGCGGGTTACCTCCGCCAGGTTCTCCACCAGCTCGTCGGACGGGTAGTCCAGCAGACGCGAAATCACGTTTAAAACTTTCATTGCTTTTCACCTGATGCGAGCGGGTGGCGCCGGCTGTGTTTCTCTCGCCGCGCGCGGGGCCAACCGGCCCCGGACGCCACCCGGAAATTGCTCTGTTATCGACGTCTCTTGCCGGGTTACTCGTCGACCATCTGCGCCGGGATTACCTGGCGCACCGTCTGCTTCTTGCCGCCAAAGATATTGGTGCTGTCGTTGCCGGTGGAGCAGCCGTTGCCGAAGCTGAAGCCGCAGGACGACTTGATGTCGTAGGCGTTTTCCGCGTAGGCCTTGTGGCTGCTCAGCACCACGAAGCGGTCCTCGTAGTTGGCCAGCGCCATATAGCGGTACATCTCCTCGACCTGCTGCACGGTCATGCCGGCCTCCTGCAGCAGCTCGCGGTCCTGGATGCCGTCGACGTGGATACCGCGCATATAGGCGCGCATCACGATCATGCGCTCCAGCGCGCGCGCCACCGGCGCCTCGTCGCCCGCGGTCAGCAGGTTGGCCAGGTACTTGAGCGGAATGCGCAGCGTGGACAGGTCCGGGATCTCGGCGTTGCGGCCCACGGTGACCGTCTCCACCTGGCCGGCCTGCACCGCGTTCTGGATCGGCGACAGCGGCGGCACATACCAGACCATCGGCAGGGTGCGGTATTCCGGGTGCAGCGGCAGGGCCA
The DNA here is from genome assembly GCF_056160225.1 of Microbulbifer sp. ABF4_143. Lineage (NCBI taxonomy): Bacteria > Pseudomonadati > Pseudomonadota > Gammaproteobacteria > Cellvibrionales > Microbulbiferaceae > Microbulbifer > Microbulbifer sp. ABF4_143. The sequence continues at coordinate 55,980 of NZ_JBSWWT010000006.1, read as the reverse complement.
CCTTCCAGTCGATCGCCATCTTGTAGACCGGGGACTGCTGCGCGGCGTCTATCCACGCCTGCGGAATGCCCTCGGCGCGCGCGGCTTCCTGTACCGCCGGATCGCTCGGGTCGAGGAAGATGTCACACTGCGCCTGGTACAGGTCTTTGTCGTTCTCCACCGAAGCCGCCTCTTCGATGCGGTCGGCGTCGTACAGCAGCACGCCCAGGTAGCGGATGCGGCCGACGCAGGTCTCGGAGCAGATGGTGGGCTGGCCGGCCTCGATGCGCGGGTAGCAGAAGATACACTTCTCGGATTTGCCGGTTTTCCAGTTGTAGTAGATCTTCTTGTAGGGGCAGCCGGATACACACATGCGCCAGCCGCGGCACTTGTCCTGGTCGATCAGCACAATGCCGTCTTCCTCGCGCTTGTAGATGGCGCCGCTCGGGCAGGACGCCACACAGGCCGGGTTGAGGCAGTGCTCGCACAGACGCGGCAGGTACATCATGAAGGTGTTTTCGAACTCGCCGTAGATGTCCGCCTGCACCTCTTCGAAGTTTTTGTCCTTCCTGCGCTTTTCAAATTCGGTGCCGAGGATCTCCTCCCAGTTGGGGCCCCAGTCGATCTTCTCCATGCGCTGGCCGGTGATCAGCGAGCGCGGGCGGGCCACCGGCTGGTGCTTCTGCTCCGGCGCCTTGTGCAGTGTCTGGTAGTCGAAGTCGAACGGCTCGTAGTAGTCGTCGATCTCCGGCATGTCCGGGTTGCCGAAAATATTGGCCAGCACCCGGTGCTTGCCGCCGATCCTGGGCTCCAACTTGCCGTTTTTCTTGCGCTTCCAGCCGCCGTTCCACTTGTCCTGGTTTTCCCACTCTTTCGGGTAGCCGACACCGGGCTTGGTCTCGACGTTATTGAACCAGGCGTACTCGACCCCCTCGCGGGAGGTCCAGACGTTTTTACAGGTTACCGAGCAGGTGTGACAGCCGATGCACTTGTCGAGGTTCAACACCATGCCGATCTGGGCTCTTACTTTCATTGCACGGCCTCCTCTTGCGCGGCGGACTCTTTTACGTCTTCGCCGTCCAGCCAATCCACCTTGTTCATCTTTCTCACGATCACGAATTCATCCCGGTTACAGCCCACGGTGCCGTAGTAGTTGAAGCCGTAGGACTGCTGCGCGTAGCCGCCGATCATATGGGTCGGTTTCATCACCGCGCGGGTCACGGAGTTGTGGATACCGCCGCGGGTGCCGGTGGTCTCGGCGCCGGGGGTGTTCACGATGCGCTCCTGGGCGTGATACATCATCGCCATGCCGTCCGGCACGCGCTGGGACACCACGGCGCGGGCGGCGATGGCACCGTTGACGTTGAAGATTTCGATCCAGTCGTTGTCCTCGATACCGGCCAGTTTTGCATCCGCCTCGCTCATCCACACGATGGGACCACCGCGGGACAGGGTCAGCATCAACAGGTTGTCGGAGTAGGTGCTGTGGATGCCCCACTTCTGGTGCGGGGTGATCCAGTTCAGCAGTATTTCTTTGTTGCCGTTGGGCTTCTGGTTCAGCACCGGGCTCACGGTCTTGAGGTTGATCGGCGGCTTGTACACGCACAGGGTCTCGCCGAAATCGCGCATCCATTCGTGGTCCTGGTAGAACTGCTGGCGACCGGTGATGGTGCGCCACGGAATCAGCTCGTGCACGTTGGTGTAGCCGGCGTTGTAGCTGACGTGCTCGTCCTCCAGGCCGGACCAGGTCGGCGAGGAGATGATCTTGCGCGGTTGGGCGACGATATCGTTGAAGCGGATCTTCTCGTCTTCCTTCGGCTTGGCGAGGTGGGTGTGGTCGCGGCCGGTGATCTGGCCGAGCGCCTCCCAGGCCTTCACCGCCACCTGGCCGTTGGTCTCCGGCGCCAGCGACAGGATCATCTCCGCCGCGTCCACCGCCGTTTCGATCCTGGCGCGGCCGTCGCGCTCCGAGCCCTCCTCGCTCCAGGTGCGGTTCAGCTTCTTCAGGAAATCCACCTCGGCTTCGGTGTTCCAGCTGATGCCCTTGCCGCCGTTGCCGAGTTTTTCCAGCAGCGGGCCTATGGAGGTAAAGCGGTTGTAGGTGTTCGGATAATCCCGCACGACCGGGATCATGCTCGGCGCGGTGACGCCCGGTATCAGGTCGCACTCGCCCTTCCACCAGGCCTTGACGCCGAACGGCTGCGCGATTTCGCTGGGCGTGTCGTGGTGGATCGGCAGCGTCACGAGGTCGGTCTCCACCCCCAGGTGGCCGTCGGTCAGTTCGGAAAACTTCTTCGCGATCCCCTTGAAAATATCCCAGTCGCTGCGCGCCTCCCAGGAGGGGTCCACGGCCTTGGTCAGCGGGTGAATAAACGGATGCATATCCGAAGTATTCATATCGTCCTTTTCATACCAGGTCGCGGTCGGCAGCACGATATCGGAGTAGAGGCAGGTGGTGGACATACGGAAGTCCAGGGTCACCAGCAGGTCCACCTTGCCCTCGCTCGGCTCGTCGCGCCAGACGATATCCTCCGGCTTCTTGCCGCCGGACTCGCCCAGGTCTTTGCCCATCAGGCCGTGTTTGGTGCCGAGCAGGTGGCGCAGCATGTATTCGTGGCCCTTGCCGGAGGAGCCCAGCAGGTTGGAGCGCCAGATAAACATATTGCGCGGGTAGTTCTGCGGGTTGTCCGGGTCCTGGTTGGCGAAAAGCAGCTCGCCGCTCTTCAGCTTCTGCACCGCGTATTCTTTCGGATCCATGCCGGCGGCGGCGGCGTCTTTGGTCAGCTGCAGAGGATTCATACCCAGCTGCGGCGCGGATGGCAGCCAGCCCATGCGCTCGGCGCGGCTGTTGTAGTCGATGATGGACGCGCGCCACTTGCTCTTGTCGGCCAGCGGCGATACCACCTCGTCCATCTCCAGTTTTTCGTAGCGCCACTGGTTGGAGTGGTTGTAGAAGAAGGAGGTACCGTTCATATGGCGCGGCGGGCGCTGCCAGTCGAGGGCGAAGGCCAGCGGCGTCCAGCCGGTTTGCGGGCGCAGCTTCTCCTGGCCCACATAGTGCGCCCAGCCACCGCCACTCTGGCCGATACAGCCGCACATCATCAGCATGTTGATCAGGCCGCGGTAATTCATGTCCATGTGGTACCAGTGGTTCAGCGCCGCACCGACGATGACCATTGAGCGACCGCGCGTCTTGTCGGCGGTATTGGCGAACTCGCGCGCAACGCGGATCACGTCCTCGCGGCGGCAGCCGGTGACCTTTTCCTGCCAAGCCGGGGTGTAGGGTTTGTCCTCGTCGTAGCTGTGTGCGCAGTTGGGGTCGTCGAGACCCTGTTCGACGCCGTAGTTGGCGAGCGTCAGGTCGTAGACGCTGGCCACCTTGATGGTCTCGCCGTCCTTGCCGGTGATGTGCTTGATCGGCACCTTGCGCTCGATCACATCGCTGTGGTCCGTGTGCTGGAAGTAGTCGTACTCGTGGGTCTGGCCGCCGAAATAGGGGAAGGCCACCTGCGCTATCTCGTCGGCGCCGTCCTTGAGGCTGAGCTGCAGCTCCAGTTCCTCGCCGGTCCTGCCGTCGCGCTGCTCGATATTCCACTTGCCCCTCCCGTCCTTGGCTGAGGGCTCCCCCCAGCGGTAGCCGATGGAACCCTGCGGGGACACCAGCTGGCCGTCGTGGTTGAGGGCGATGGTCTTCCACTCCGGGTTGTTGTCCTGACCCAGGTTGTCCGCCAGGTCGGAAGCGCGCAGGAAGCGGCCCTGTATCAGGCGGCCGTCGCGCTCCTCCAGCGTGACCAGCATCGGCATATCGGTAGTGGTGCGCACATATTCGGTGAAGTAGGCGCTCGGCTTGTCGACGTGGAACTCCTTCAGGATCACATGGCCGAAGGCCATCGCCAGCGCGGCGTCGGTGCCCTGGCGGGGCGCCAGCCAGGTGTCGCCGAACTTGGAGCACTCGGAGTAATCGGAGGTGATGACACAGGTCTTGGCGCCCTTGTAGCGCACCTCGCTGAGGAAGTGGGCATCCGGTGTGCGGGTCTGGGGCACGTTGGAACCCCACACGATCAGGTAGTTGGAGTTGTACCAGTCGGCGGACTCCGGCACGTCGGTCTGCTCGCCCCAGATCTGCGGCGAGGCCGGCGGCAGGTCGCAGTACCAGTCGTAGAAGCTCAGGCAGTTGCCGCCGATCAGCGACAGGTAGCGGGCGCCGGCGGCGTAGGACACCATGGACATGGCCGGAATCGGCGAGAAGCCGGAGATGCGGTCCGGGCCATAAGTCTTGGCGGTGTAGACGTTGGCCGCCGCGATCAGCTCGTTGACCTCGTCCCATTTGACCCGGACGAAGCCGCCCATACCGCGGCGCTCCTTGTAGGATTTCGCCTTGGCCGGATCCTCGACGATGCTGGCCCAGGCCGCCACCGGATCGGTGTGCTTGAGCCGGGCCTCGCGCCACAGCTTGACCAGACGCTTGCGGATCTTCGGGTACTTGAGGCGGTTGGCGGAGTACATGTACCAGGAGTAGCTGGCGCCGCGGGGGCAGCCGCGCGGCTCGTGGTTGGGCAGGTCCGGGCGGGTGCGCGGGTAGTCGGTCTGCTGCGTCTCCCAGGTGACCAGGCCGTCCTTCACATAGATTTTCCAGCTGCAGGAGCCGGTGCAGTTCACGCCGTGGGTGGAGCGGACTATCTTGTCGAACTGCCAGCGGCGGCGGTAGCCATCTTCCCAACTGCGGTCATCGTCGGTCATCTCCCCGTGCCCGTTGGCAAAGGGTTCTTTGTGTTTCTTGAAGTACTTCAAGCGGTCCAGGAAATGGCTCATGCGTTACTCCCAGGCATCAGAATATGGATCGGGCATTGCGTTGCAGGGAATATAAAAGGGGGGCAAATGGAGATCACCTGACCACAAAGTGGTAGAAGTAGCGCCCTCTACCCCCAAATGGGTAGGGATATGCAGGGATACGGCCGGTAAGGTGCCGGCCAGGGCCCGCAACCACGGGGCCCGCCGCCGGAAAAGCGGTCGCTGGTTGTTTTTTGTGCGACAATAGCGATCTTTGGTGGTACTACCAAATACAGCCGCCGCATGGGGGCATAATCGGCTTCTCAACCGCGCAGGCCCACAACGGAACCGAATCGAAAGATGTTGAACCGAATCCGCCAATCCATCGTCTACCGCATCGGCACCCTGATGCTGCTCACCGTGCTCGTGGCCCTCAGTTCGATGGTCGCCTCCTACGTGATCTCGGACGCGGCCGAGAACGATGCGGCGGCGGTCAACCTGGCCGGCTCGCTGCGCGCGATGAGCTATCGGCTGGCCGCCACGGCGCCGTCCGGCGACCGGCAGTCCACCGCCGATATCGCCGATACCGTGGCCGAGCGTCTGGAACGCCTGATCACCATTTCGGAGTTCGCCATCGCCGATGACGCCCCGGCGGCGGAGCGCTTCCGCGCGGTTCGGGACGACTGGCAAGAGGTGATCCGCCCGCTGGTGGAATCGGTGGCCGACGGCCGGACCGCCCTGACCTCGAAGCAGCTGGCCGCCCGCCTGGAGCCCTTTATCGCCGACGTGGACGCACTGGTGTCCGATTACCAGTCCATCGCCGAGGAAAAGATCAACCTGCTGCGCATGGTGCAACTCGGCTCCATGTTCGCCACCGTGCTGCTGGTCTACCTGTCCCTGTACATACTGCACCGCTCGGTGGAGCAGCCCCTGAAGCAGTTGACCAACCGCTCGGCCAGCATCGCGCTGGGTAATTTCCGCGAGCACCGCCTGGATATCGACAGCGAGGACGAGCTGGGCGTGCTGGCCCGCACCATCAATCATATGAGCGATGTGATCCAGGCGACCCAGAGCGATCTCGAACGCCGCGTCGAACAGAAGACCGCACAGCTGCAGAAAAGCCACGAGGCCCTGGACTTCCAGTACCGGCTGGCGCGGCGGATCAGCGAGGGCCCGCTGCCCGGCGCCGAACTGGAGCAGTGGCTGAACGAGTTCGCCGGCGTCGCCGGCCTCGAAAACATGGACCTGTGCCTGATGACGCCGGAGGGGGAAACCCCCTACGAGCACCTGGTGCTGGGCAGCGGCAACGCCCATTGCGGCAGCGAGGACTGCAACACCTGCGTCAGCAGCTGCGGGGTGACGGAGGAGGAAGACCAGCAGGTGTACCGCTTCCCCCTAGAGGTGGACAAGAGCAATTACGGCGTGCTGGTGTGCAGCCTGCCGAAAGGCCAGGCGCTCGACGACGAGCAGCAGCAGCGCCTGGCCACATTCGCGGACAGTATTACCGCGGCCATCGCGATCAACGAGCGCGTGGCCCAGGACCGGCGCGTGGCGCTGATGGACGAGCGCGCCATCATCGCGCGGGAACTGCACGACTCGCTCGCGCAGTCCCTGTCCTACCTGAAGATCCAGGTCACCAGACTCAATCGCGCGAACCGCAGCGGCAAGGCGGACAGCGGGGAGATCCAGGAAATCATCTCCGAACTGAAGCAGGGCCTGGACGCCTCCTACCGGCAGCTGCGCGAACTGCTCACCACCTTCCGCCTGCAAATCGGCAAGGGCGGCCTGCGCGGCATCCTCGAGCAGTCGATCCTCGCCTATCGCGAACAGCACCCGCAGATCGACGTCCGGCTGGACTATCGCCTCGACGAGGTGCCGCTGACGCCGCAGGAGGAAATCCACCTGCTGCAGCTGGTGCGCGAGGCGACGCAGAACGCCGTCTACCACTCGCAGGGCGACCTGGTGGAAATCACCCTGGCCCAGAACCACCACCTGCTCAATGTCAGCGTACGCGACAATGGTATCGGTATCGGCGACTCGCCGGAAAAGCGCAACCACTTCGGCATGTCGATCATGGAGGAGCGCGCCAGCAATCTGGGCGGCAGCCTGAATATCGGCCAGCGGGATTGCGGCGGTACCGAGGTGCGCTTCGAGTTTATTCCCCAGTACGCCCGGGAGCGTGAAGTCATCTGGCAGGAGGCCTGAGCGGAATGGACTACCTCATACTGAAAAGCGCGCACGTGACCCTCGTCGGCCTCTCGTTTATCGGCTTCGCGCTGCGCACCGGCGGCCTGCTGGCCGGCGCCGGCTGGGCGCGCGGGCGGCTCGCGCGCACACTGCCACACCTGCTCGACAGCGGGCTTTTCGTCTCCGCCCTGCTGCTGCTCGCCCTGCTGCACGGCGCGCCCCTGCAGCAGCCCTGGCTGATCGCAAAACTCTGCGCGCTGCTGGCCTATATTTTCTTCGGCGTGGTCACGCTGCGGCTCGCGCGCAACAATCCGCAGCGCCTGGCTGCCGCACTGGCGGCGGGCCTGTGTTTCGCCTATATGCTCAGCGCCGCGCTGAGCAAATCGCCCTGGCCTTTCGGGTAACCGCCGTGGAGCGCCCGCGCAAACCGGACACCGTCAGCGCGATGCGCGCGCTGATCGAGGAGGTCCGCACCACCCTGCCCTTCTCGCTGCCCGCGGCGGAACTCTGCGCCGGCCCCTGCCGCGGCTGTCCGAAAAAACTGCTGGAGTTTATCGACGGAGAGCTGTACGACTGGACCCAGCGCCTCGACGGAGGCGAGATCCCGACACTGGGCGACGTCAGCGAACTGGGCAAGCGCTGCCGGAAAGTTTACGCGGCGATCGCCAGAAACGGGCTGGTGTAGCCGCCCGGGTGCGGATTCCGGAACCCGCCGCCGTCAGCCTTCCGCGGCCTCCAGTTCCCTGGCCTTCGCCATGTCCTTGTCCATTTTCTCGGCGTTTTCACTGATCACCTTGTGGCGCCGCACCTCCAGCATGTACTTGGCGGCGGCCATGCGCACCTCTTCGGAAAGGTAATTCTGCGGCGGCATCGCCGGGTAGTCTTCGCGCTTCTTGGTCGGATTGGTGATGTAGTCGACGATCCCCTGCGGGTTGTCCATATACAGCGCCTGAATAATCTGGGTCGGCGGTCCGATCATGCGCACATTGTAGGCGTGGCAGCCCGCGCAGATGCCGTAGTAGGCGGCCTTGCCCATATCCGCCGCGGCTATTTCGCGCTTCGGCGCCGGCTCGTCCAGCAGGAAGGTGGAGATATCGGCGGTATCGGTAAAGCCGCAGGTGCCGAAGTCCCCCAGGCCGACGGCCGGGTACTGATCGCGATCGAGGATACAGCTGTTGCGGCTTTCACCCACATTCAGGATATCCACCGGGCCGCTGAACAGTGACAGCGCCTTCAGCGCCTTGATCTCGTCGATCGGGTCGGTGCCGTTGTCGAACATAAAGTTGTCGAGAATCGCCACCTCGTCGGAGCTGGGGTCTGACTCCGGATCGAGGGTCAGGTTCGGCGCATTGTGGTGGTCGGTAATCAGGATGCCGATATTCCGGTTGCCGCTGATGATATTGCCTTCGATCGTGGTCTTGTCGCCGGCCATATTGAGAATGCCGGTACCGGCCGGTACGCCGGCGACGATGGAGCCCTCGGCACCGAAGTTTTCGGTGTTGTTGTTCACGATAAAATTGTTGCGCACGATGGTGTTGACCGTGTCCTTGATCGGCAGGCCCGGGGTGATGAACACCAGCACGCCGCCGGTGTTGTCGTGCACATAGTTATTCTCGACGATGGAGTTGCGGGTGTTTTCGATTTCGATACCGGCAACGCTGTCGAACACCTCGTTGTGGGAAACGTGAATGTTGTCGCACATGCCGACATAGATGGCCGCATCCTCGATACCGCTGAGCACATTGTGGGTGATCAGGCCGTTTTTCCCCAGCTGTGGGAAAATACCGTACACGCCGGTGTCGATGACGTGGTTGTTGCGGATCAGGAAGTTGTTGCCGGCCTGCCCCATGACCGCATTGCCCTTGTAGTGCCGAATGCGGAAATTCTCCACGGTAATGTTGTTGCCGGAGTAAAGGATCGCATCGTTGAGCTTCTTGCCGCCCTCCATCACCGGCCACTCGCCGTCGACAATCACGCCGCTCAACTGGATATCGTCCTTATCGATATACACGGTTTCGGAGTAGGTGCCGGGATAGACCCGGATGACATCCCCCGGCGCGGCCGCGGAGACGGCCTTCTGGATGGACTCGCCATCCCTTACCTCCCAGAGCTTGCCGGAACCGCTGGCGCCCACGGAGCTGTCGAAACGGGCCGGGCCGGCGCCTGTGGAGGCGGCCTCGGCGCCGAAGCGCTCGGCACCGCTGACGATGACATGACTGTTGTCCCGCCCGAGCTGGTTGCCGAGGAAGGCGCCGGCGGCCACCAGGCCCGCAGCCGCGACGGCGGTAAGGAGTTTACTGGCCATATTGAGTCCCTTTTATTGTTTGTCGTTGTGTTTTTGTCAGTTGCCGGCCATGTCGCGCAGGGCCTCCGGCAGAACACCGATCGGCGGCAGGCCCGACGGCACCCGCGGGGGAATCTGCGGCGTAAATCTCTCATCGGTCAGGGTGCCCATGAAATCCACCAGCCGGTCTATTTCCTCGTCGCTCAGATCCGGCTCCCAGATATGCCAGTGCAGGATCATGCGCTGTTTCTCCTCCTCCGGCAGGGCGTGGCCGCGCCCGAGGGTGTAGAACTCGGTCGCATCGCGCAGGTCGTCGAAGGTCCCGGAGTGCATATAGGGCGCCGTTTTCACGATATTGCGCAGCGACGGCACCTTGAAGCCGCCGCGCCAGGTCGGGTTGTCGAAGACGGCCCCGGCGCCCGGATCGAATTCGCGCCCCTGGGGCTCGTTCACGCCGATCACGGCGATCTGCTGGTTGGTGAACAGCGGCGGCGTGTGGCACTCGGCACAGCGCGCGACGAAGGAGCGGAAGATATTCATGCCCTCCTTCTCGTCTTCGGTCAGCGCATCCTGATAGCCGTGCGCGTACTGGTCATAGCGGCTGTTCAGGGATATCAGCGACGATTCGAAGGCGGCGATGGCGGTGTAGATCTGCTCCAGCGTCGGCCGCTCGCCCTCCCCCGGGAAGGCCTCGGCGAACAGGCGCCGGTACTCGGCGCTGGCGCCGATATCGCCCAGCAGCTGGGCGGGGTCGCTGCCCATCTCCACCTCGGAGTAGAGCGGCCCCTGCATCTGCTGCTCGAGGCTGTCCGCGCGCGCATCCCAGAAGAATTTTTTCAGGAAGCCGACATTCCACAGGCTCGGCGCCGCCCGCGCCACTTCCGCGCCGCCGATACCGATGCTGCGCGCGCGCCCGTCGGCAAAGCCCAGTTGCGGGTGGTGGCAGCTGGCGCAGGAGAGGCTGTCGTCACCGGACAGCAGCGGATCAAAAAACAGGTAGCGGCCCAGGTCGATCTGCTGCGGGCTGAAGCCATCGCGGATTTCCGGCAGGGCGGTCTTGAGGCCGCCGACACCCGCGCCGCCGAGGGACTGATAACCGTCGTAGAGGCTGCGCAGCTCGCAGCGGTTGCCCGCGCTCAGCTCGAATCCGGGCGGGCAGTCCGCGGCCAGTTCGATGGGCGCGGGGGAGTCCGCCGCGGCCGCCGCGCCGGTCAGCGCGGCGGCCAGCAGTGCGGCCTTGCGGAGCAGGTGGCTTGGAAACATTGCGTTGTTATTCTTTTTTCGCTGTTGTTGTGTCTCGCCGAACGGCAAATCCGAATGTCTATTCGGACTTACTGTTCAGGAAGGCGGCGACATCCTTGAGCTGCTGCGCATTCAGGGTGGCGGCCATCATTTTCATCTGGAGGCCGTATTTGTCCTGCGGGTGGCTGCCGCGGATGCCTTTCTGGAAATTCTCGAACTGGCGGATCAGGTAGGCATCGCCGACTCCAACCAGGCGCGGCGCGTTCAGCGCGTCGTTGCCCTGGCCGGCGCTGCCGTGACAGGCGCCGCACTTACTCTGGTACTGCTTGTTGCCCTCGACCGGATCGCCGTCCACGGTGGCGGCCGGGGTGACCGGGGGCAGGCTCGCGATATAGGCGGAGACATTGTCCACCGCCGCGTCGTCCGCCAACACCTGCGCCATGGCGCGCATCTGCGCCCCGAACACATCCCCGTCGGCGGCGCCGCGCACACCGCTGCGGAAGTTGTGCAGCTGGCGCGCCAGGTAGGCCGCAGACTGCCCCGCCAGCGCCGGTGCCTGCATGGCCGGATTGCCCTCGGCGGCCGGCCCGTGGCAGGCCGCACAACTGGCGTACAGCTGTTTTCCCGCGCCGCTGTCCGCGGCCTGCAGACCCGCCACCGGCGCGGCGAGCAGCGGGACCAATATCAGGGTTTTCAGTTTTTGTAATGGCTGGAGCATCGATCGTCCCTTCGCTCGGTAGAGTGCCTGCGCGGACCCGCCCTGTCGCCGGATTCCCTCGCGCCACTCCAGTTAGTACATTTGTGCAAATTAAGAAGCCACAAGGTAACAGATAAAAGCGCCGCGAAACAGCGCTGCGGCTGCCCGCGCAGACACCGCTTTCGAAATCCGTCAGGATTCCCGCGGCGGCCGTCAGCCCCTGTGGCGCATCAGCAGGACATAGTCGCGCTCGGCCTCGGCCACGGCCACCGGCAGCGGCAGCCGCACCACATGGCCGGCGCCGGGCGCCGCCGTCAGCGGCTCGCCATTTCGGCCCCGCAGCGCCTCGAGCCGGAACGGGTGGTTGCCGGAGGGGGTGATCAGCTCCAGCCGGTCGCCCAGCTCGAAGCGGTTTTTCACCTCCACGGTCATCCAGCCGCCGTCCACCGCCAGCGCCTCGCCGACAAACTGCTGGGCCGGGTTGGCGGAGGAGCCGCGGTCGTAGTTCTGCAGTTCGCTGGGCACATGGCGGCGATAGAAGCCCTCGGTGTAGCCGCGGCTGGCCAGGTGGTCGAGGCTCGTCATCAAGCCGAAGTCGAACTCGCGCCCGGCGAGAGCGTCGTCGATGGCCCGCCGGTACACCTGGGCGGTGCGCGCCACATAGTAGTGGCTCTTGGTCCGCCCCTCGATCTTGAGCGAGTGAATGCCCATCTGCACCAGGCGCTGCACATGCTGTACCGCGCGCAGATCCTTGGAGTTCATGATGTAGGTGCCGTGCTCATCCTCGTACACGGGTATCAGCTCGCCGGGGCGGCTCGCCTCCTGCAGGAGTACCGGCTCCGGGCTGGCCGCGGCCGCATTCGTCTGTTGCGCCGGGACCAGGTCGCCGGTCTCGGACTCCACCGCCGCGTGGGCGCTGTATTTCCAGCGGCAGGCATTGGTGCAGGCCCCCTGGTTGGAGTCCCGGTGGTTGATGTAGCCCGACAACAGGCAGCGCCCCGAATAGGCCATACACAGGGCGCCGTGCACGAAGACTTCCAGCTCCATCTCCGGGCAGCGCATGCGGATTTCCTCGATCTCGTCGAGGGACAGCTCCCGCGACAGTATCACCCGGGTCAGCCCCTGCCGCTGCCAGAACTTGACCGTGGCCCAGTTGACCGCATTGGCCTGCACCGACAGGTGCACCGGCATATCGGGCCAGGTTTCCCGCACCATCATGATCAGCCCCGGGTCCGACATGATCAGCGCGTCCGGCCCCATTTCGATCACCGGCTGCATATCGCGCAGGTAGCTGCGCAGCTTGTCGTTGTGCGGCGCCACATTGCTGGCGACATAGATTTTCCTGCCGACTCGGTGCGCCTCGTCGATCGCCGCCGCCAGATTTTCCAGCCGGTTGAACTCGTTGTTGCGCACGCGCAGGCTGTAGCGCGGCTGGCCCACGTAGACAGCGTCGGCGCCGTAAGCGAAGGCAAAGCGCATACTCTTCAGGGTTCCGGCCGGGGAAAGCAGTTCAACCATTGTTTACCTCTGTCAATTACCGCATCGCGGGATCTGCCCGCTCAGACCCGCCACTGACCCTCCTGCAGCTCCTGCAACAGGATCTCGCGCAGGAAGGTGCAGTATTTTTCCAGATAGGTCTGGCCGCCGCTGCTGGCCATGACCCACGGATTCATAATCGTGTGGCGCAGCACGAACATGCTCTCTGACTGGTGCTCGGGATCGCTGACGTCGCAGCGGAAGGCGTCAGCGTCGAGACCCAGTTTGTCGGCCAGCCGCCCGGCCGCCGCGTCGTCGAGGTTGCGGCGGAACAGCGACGTAAACGAACCGACGAACTCCTTCGCCTGGATCGGCTTGTCCGGCTCCACCTTCAGGTGGCCGAACACCCGCCGCGTGAAGGCGTTCTGCCGCACCGGGCTGCGGTTGCCGCGCGGGTTGATCGCGATGCAGATCAGATTGGTGTCCGGCTCGAAGGGCAGGACCAGGCTGACCTGCTCGCGGAGCTCTTCGGCCAGTGCCAGCAGCTGGTCGTGCAGATATTCCGCGGCCTGTATCGTGTGGCCCATGACCCGGCCGAAGTGCTCCGCGTCCAGCGGCAGCACCCGGTGGGCGACATAGGCCGCCGCCGCGTTGGCGCCGGGCTTGGAGCCCTCGAGCACATACTGGCCGATATTGCGCAGGTTGAAATCGGACTCCCCGTCCCGCTCGTCGAATACATAGGCCGCCTTCTGCGTCAGCAATTCGGCCACGCCGCGGTTGCGGCACACGAAGCCGCCGGTCCCGTAGGGCAGATAGCCCATCTTGTGGGGATCCACGGTGATCGAATCCACCTCGGATAGCGCGCTAAAGCTGCGGTACACCGATTCCGAGGGGAAGTAGCGGAAGTGTTTACGCACCTCTTCCCGCGGCTTCACCCCGCCCTGCGGGTCGCGGAAGATCGCCGCCAGATAACCGCCCCAGGCCGCGTCGATATGGATGCAGAAGTCGACGCCCTCGCTGCGGCTGCGCTCGCGCGCCGCCACTATCTCGTCGACCGGATCGATGGTGCCGAATTCGGTGGTGCCGAGCACACCGATCACCGCCAGCACCGGGCGCCGCTCGGCGCGCAGCTCTGCCAGCTGCCGCTCCAGCGCCGCCACGTCCATGCGCATGCGCTGGTTCACGGGCACATTGAGCAAACGCTGACTGCCGAAGCCCAATATCTTGACCGCCTTGCTCCAGGAGTAGTGGGCGCTCGCCGGGGCGAGGATGACCGGCGGCTTCAGGTCCGTGCGCTGGAAAAACTCCACCGGGCCGAGCGTCTCTATCCGGTGGCGCTCGATCTCCTCCAGCAGCCGGCGCCTGCTGTCCGCCTGCGCCAGGGCGGCGCCGCGCAGCTGCAGCTGGCGGTCGATGGACAGATTGAACAGCTGCCAGTCACTCGCCGCCGCGATATCGACACCCAGCTCGTCGACCGGCAGCGCCAGCCCCAACTCGCGGCAGGCGCGCGCCAGCGCGATACCGAAAAACTTCACCGCGCGGAAATTCCACAGACTCTCGTAGTTGGCACTGCTGCCGCCGCTGGTCAGGTGGCCCCAGGCACAGGGTGAGCGCGCCTCATCGGTATTGAAGCCGAACATGCGCGCGAACTGGCGCCCCACCTCCAGCTCCATATCGATGGTCACCGTGGCCCCGTCCACCGACACATTGTTGGGGTTGTACAGCGTGGCCACCTGCTGTGCGATCAGCGCGGGCATCAGCGTCTCGGACACCATGTGGCCGACATAGCGCGGATTGAAAAAGGGCACGGATTTTTTCAGGCGCGCGGTGAGCTGGTGCAACTCGAACTGCATACGCGCTATCGCGTCGCGGTACTTGGGCTGGTTCTGCATCTGCGGCGTAATCGGCGGCGTGTCTTCCGGGTGGAAGTTGCGGCGCCAGAACACGTGGTCGCGCATAAATTCGACCACGAACTTTTCCAGCACATCGTTGTTCTCGCCGTAGGCGCCGAGAAAATAGGGGCTGAGGAATTCACCGGTTTTTTGCATTGCCATAGTCTCAACCCGCCTGACCGTCGGCGCGGGGCGCGGCCAGCATGGGCGCGTAGTAGTAGAGATAGAGGCCGTAGCCCAGAAGCCAGCCCAGCACGGCCGCCACATAGGCCGCGCCGGCGGGCGCCCAGAACACCCGCGCCAGCGCCGCCGCGATCAGCGCGACAAACGCCAGCGGCATAATGCCGGGGGCCTTCAGCGTTCGGCCGGTGTGGCCGAGGGTCACGCGGCTGATCATCGCCAGTATCACGCCGCCGATACCGCCGACACCGAATGCGTGCACCGCACCGCCCTCGAGCGCGGGCGCGATACCGCTCCAGGCCAGGAAAGCCATCAGGAAACCGAGTGCGACAAACCAGTAACTCAGATGCAGCGACCAGAGCAGCGGTTCGCGCCAGATCAACGACGGGCGCCAGCGGCTGCAGCGCAGCAGCTGCAGCAGGCCGAGCGCCAGCGCCAGCCAGGCCCAGACCGCTTTCGGCAAATCGAGGCCGACGGCGAACAGCAGTGCCAGCACGGCGGCGTGGCTGCCGAATTCCAATAGCGGGATCTTGTCCCGCTGCGGCAGCTGGTAGCGCCGCGCCGTGAAGAAGGGAATCACCCTGCCACCGAAGACCGTGACCAGGCCGGTCACCAGCAACAGCGCGAGCAGCCCCACGCGGCGCTGCCATTCCGGCAGCAGCCAGTGCACCGCGGCCAGCGCCGCGAAGGTGATCAGCGCGGGGATGACAAACAGGTTGTTCCACTGGCGCACGGCGAGAATGCGCCGGCCGGCGAGCGCGGCCGCGAACAGGAAAAAGCCGCACTCCAGCGCCACCGGCAGCCACAGCGGCACCGCGGAGAAGGCGTAGCCGAGCCGCGCCGCCAGCCACAGTGCGGAGAGCGCGATCAGCGGCCGCCCCGTAGGCGCGCGCAGGCCGGTCCACGTCTGCATCGCGGTGGTGATAAAGCCCACCACCACCGCGCCGGCAAAGCCGAACAGCATCTCGTGCGCGTGCCAGGTCATGCCGCCGCGCAGCGCGGGCAGGGCCAGGCCGCGCAGCTGCGCGAGCCAGATACACAGGGCGATGCAGCTCCACACGGCGGCGCCGAGGAACATCGGGCGAAAAGGCATTCGCCAGAGCGGGAAGAGCGACTGTTCGCGCTCTCGGTCTACAATCTGCAACAAAATTCGACTCCTATTTTTTGCGCCGGCGCCGGCCGAATAGATACGCCTGCCGGTCTGCCGGTCTGCCGGAGGAATTCCGGCAACCGGCATCGATCGCCAGGCGGATTTGCGCCCTCTACGATACAAAAAAGAGGGAGTACTGACTCCCCCTAAACCACAACGCACAATAAACGCACAATAGAAGTTTTTTATGGATTGTAGAATTCGCCGTTTTTGCGCAGGTAGTACCAGTAGTTGACCGCCAGGCACACCGCGTAAAAAATCGCAAAGCTGGCCAGCGCATACTCCGGTGTCGTGGCCTTGATCTGTTCGCCGAACACCTTGGGGATATAGAAGGCGCCGTAGGCGGCCACCGCCGAAGTCCAGCCCAGCACCGGCCCCGCCTGCTCCTTCGGGAACACCATCGCGATGGTGCGGAAGGTGGAACCGTTGCCGATACCGGTGGCGGCGAACAGCACCAGGAACAACAGGAAGAACGGCAGGAAGAACTCCTCCGGAGAGGCGGAGGCGTAGGCCGCCTTCATGTAGTAGGCCACCCCGAGAGCGCTCACGACCATGATCACGGCGCACACCTGGGTCACCAGCGCGCCGCCGATGCGGTCCGCAATCCAGCCACCCACCGGGCGGATCAGGGCGCCGATAAACGGCCCCATCCAGGCGTACATCAGCGCGCTGGGGCCATTCGGGTTGATTGTGTCGTGGGTCATGACGCCGTCCACGACCACGTGGCTGTAGCCGAAGATCACCTTGATCGCGAGCGGGAAGGCGGCGGCGAAACCGATAAAGCTGCCGAAGGTCATGGTGTAGATGACGCTCATCACCCAGGTGTGCTTGTTGCCGAAGATGCGGTACTGTCGGTTCAGGCTCTGCTTGATTTCACCCGGCAGCAGCTTGAGGCCGAACACGGTGGCGGCGATCACCAGCACCAGCACTATCTCCTTCGGCACCCCCCAGCCGGAGCCGTTGGCGGCCTCGGGCAGCAGCAGCCACAAACCGACGACGGCGGTCAGGAATCCGATACCCAGCATCAGGGTCATCTTGACCATCGCCGACAGCGGGCTGCCGACATCCGGGGAGACCTCCTGGGTGCGCAGGTTGTTCATGCCGAACCAGCCGACGAAGACCAGCGGCACCAGGATCAGCAGCCACAGGAAGCCCGCGTTCTGGATCCAGGCCTCGGAGCCCGCCGGCACCTTGCCGATCAGGGAGCCGGAGCTGCTGACCAGCGTCATCGGGTCGCCGCCGACGGCGCCGAAGGCACCGAAGGTCATAAACAGCGGCACCAGGATCTGCATGGTGGTCACACCGAAGTTGCCCAGCCCCGCGTTCAGCCCCAGGGCCAGCCCCTGCTTCTCTTTCGGGAAGAAGAAGCTGATATTGGACATGGAGCTGGCGAAGTTGCCGCCGCCGATACCGGACAGCAGCGCCAGCAGCTGAAACACCCACAGCGGCGTTTCCTTGCTCTGCAGCGCTATACCGGTGCCCAGGGCCGGAATCATCAGCAGCGCGGTCGTGAACACTATGGTGTTGCGGCCGCCGAACAGGCGGATAAAGAAGCTGCTGGGGATGCGCAGCGTCGCGCCGGTGAGTCCGGAGATGGCCATCAGCGTAAACAGATCCGCCTTCGCGAACGGGAAGCCGAGATTCAGCATCTGTACGGTGATGATGCCCCAGTAGAGCCACACGGCGAAGCCGCACAGCAGGCTGGGAATGGAGATCCACAAATTGCGGTTGGCGATTTTCTTGCCCCGGGACCGCCAGAATCGGCTGTCCTCCGGAGTCCATTCATAGATGTCTGACACGGTGGCCACTCCTGCTCGAAATGATTCGTGCTGCCACTATGGTCCGCCGCCGGTCAGCGCTCAATTACCATCAGTAAGTAACCACTTTTCCCCGATCGCGCAGGATTTACCCCTTTGGGGGTAGCCGCACCCAGGCGCCGCCTGTGGTAGAGTCATCATTCGAACGGATCAACAACGGCAGACTACCCATGCCCAAACCCGCAACCGTCATGATGGTTGACGACCACCCCCTGTTCCGCAAGGGGCTCAAGCAGCTGTTTGCCATGGAGCCGGGCCTGGAACTGGTGGCCGAGGCCAGCAGCGGCGAGCAGGCGCTGGAACTGGCCAAGGAACACGAGCCGGACGTGATACTGCTGGACCTGAATATGCGCGGCATGGACGGACTGGACACGCTGCGCGCGATGCGCGCCGCCGATATCACCTCGCGCATCGTGATGCTGACGGTATCCGACAACAACGCCGACGTGGTGTCCTGCATCCGCGCCGGTGCCGACGGCTACCTGCTCAAGGATATGGAACCCGAGGACATCCTCGACCAGGTCATGCAGGCCACCCACGGCAAGCTCGCGATCAGCCAGCGCCTCACCGAGATACTGGCCTCGGCGCTGCGCAAGCCCGACAACTCCGGTGCGGACACCCTCTCCACCCTGACGAGCCGCGAATACCAGATTCTGCAGCTGATCGCCGACGGGCTCAGCAACAAGCTGATCGCCCGCGAACTGGATATCAGCGACGCCACGGTCAAGGTGCATGTAAAACACCTGCTGAAAAAACTCGGTATGCGCTCCCGGGTCGAGGCCGCGGTGTGGATGGTCAACCAGAAGCGGCCGGAGTCCAACTGAATACGAGAGCGCCGCTGAACGAGGAGTACCCCCATGTCTGACTGCTGCAGCCAACCCGGCCTGATGCCGGTCGAAACGGCCCGCGCCAAGCTGCTGGATTCGGTGCAGGCGGTCGCCGGCAGCGAGGAGATACCGCTGGCCCAGGCCGCCGGCCGCCTACTGGCCGCAGCGGTTTCCTCCTCGGTGGACCTGCCCCCCTGCGACAACTCCGCCATGGACGGCTACGCGCTGCGCCACGCCGACCTGGAATCCGGCAAACCCCTCGAGCTGATCGGCAAATCCTTTGCCGGCGCCCCCTTCCAGGGCACCGTCAACCCCGGCACCTGCGTGCGCATCATGACCGGCGCGGTGGTACCCAACGGGGCCGACACGGTGGTGATGCAGGAGCAGGTCGAGACCAGCGCCGAGTCGGTGCATATCCGCGGCGAGGTCCGCATCGGCGACCATATCCGCCGCCGCGGCGAGGACGTGCGCGAAGGCCAGCTCCTGCTCGAAGCCGGCGCGCGCCTGTCGGTAGCCCATATCGCCCTGCTGGCGGCCGCCGGCATAGGCTCGGTAAAGGTGCGGCGCAAACCGGTGATCGCCCTCTTCTCCACCGGCGACGAGCTGCGCCAGCCGGGCGCGCCGCTGGGCAAAGGCGACATCTACGACAGCAACCGCACCGCGCTCAAGGCCGCACTGGCGGCGCTCGATGTGGAGGTGCTGGATCTCGGCATACTGGCCGACGACCGGGCCGTCATCGCCGCAGCGCTCACACGCGCCGCGCGCGACGCCGATGCCATCATCACCTCCGGCGGTGTCTCGGTCGGCGAGGCGGACTACACGCGCGAGGTGCTGGAGGAACTCGGGGATATCGGCTTCTGGAAGGTGGCGATGAAACCCGGCAAGCCCTTCGCCTTCGGCCGCCTGCAGGGCACGCCGTTTTTCGGCCTGCCGGGCAACCCGGTGTCCGCGCTGGTGACTTTCTACCAGCTGGTGGTGCCGGCCCTGACCGCGATGCAGGGCGGCATCTGGAGCGGCCCGGAGACACTGACGGCACGGCTGCTCAAACCGCTGAAGAAAAAACCCGGGCGCACGGATTTCCAGCGCGGCATCTACCGCACCGACGCGTCGGGCGCGCTGGTGGTGGAACCCGTGGGCACCCAGGGCAGCCATATCCTCTCCGGCCTCGCCGCCGCCAACTGTTTTATCGTACTCGCGCGCGACAGCGGCAGCGCCGCGGCGGGCGATACCGTCACCATAGAACCCCTGCGGGCGCCGCTCGGGCAGCGCTGACGGTACGCAAATCGGTAGGTGGGTAGGATGGGCACAAATCGGCAGGATTGCCGATTTGGACGCCGAAGGCGCCCGCGAAGCGGGCGAGCGCCATGAACGGCGCGAGTCAAAGGACAGCGACGTGCCCATCGAACCAACTCAGAGCTTGCCGATCACATTCAGGAAGACCCCCTGGCTGTCGTAATCCAGCTGCGTCAGGTCGTCCGAGAAGTCAGTGAAGTTGTAGCCCACCCCGACCTTCAGGTGCTTGCCCATATGCCGGTAGAGGCCGATCAGGGCGCCGCTCTTGCGGTCCTGGGCATCCGGCAGGTCGAGCATGCGGCCCTCGATCAGCAGGTCCCATCGGTTGACGAAGTGCCAGTCGGCGCGCAGCACGTACAGGCTGGCGCGGCTGTCGAAGAACTCCGGGTCCTGCCGGTCCAGACTCAGCTGGCCGAGGCGGTAGGCGTACTTGGCGCCCAGGGTCCAGCGGCGGCTGATATCGTAGCTGGTGTCGACGGAGAAGATATGGCTCTTCTGAATAAACTCCGCGGAGGTATTGGCCACCGTGACCTGATCCCGGGTCGGCACATTGTAGAAGTAGGTGTATTTCAGCAGCGTGTTCCAGCGGTCGTTGTCCACCGGGCGGTAGGCGTAGCCCATCACCGCCTCGGTGAACTTGCCGTCGTAGAACTCGCCCTGGGAGCTCTTGCTGTCCGAGTAGTTCAGCTTGCCCACTAAACGCCAGTCCGGATTGATCTGGAAGCTGAGGGTGTTTTTCAGCAGCCAGGTGTCGCGCTCCGACTCGGTGACGGTATCGGCGTCCACCGGTGTCTCCATCGCGTCGGTGCGGTACTCGACCGCGGACGCGAGGCGGATGTCGCCGTCGCTGAAGCCCATGTTCAGGCCCACCGCGCGGCGGTCCGTCTGCGCGCCGGTGCGCGGGTCCTCGAGCGTGCCCGCCTCGACGGAGGTGCCGTAGCTCCAGCGGTCGTTCGGGGCCAGGTCCATACCCAGCGCGTGGGTCAGGCCGGTGGAGACGTCGCCGTGGCTGTACTGCTCCTCGCCGTAGATGCTCAGGCTGTCGGAGTAGCGGCTGCGGAAGCCGGTGCTCATATTACCCTTGCGCGCGCGCACGCCGGTGTCGGTGCGCTCGTTGTCGAGGGTGTAGTTCAGGTAGAGGTTGGTGCGATCCGTCACCAGGTAGTCGGTGCCGAGGCGCGCTGCGGTGCCGGTATCGCCGCCGGACAGCTCGCTGTCCAGGGTCAGGCGCTCACTCACGCGGTAGGCGCCGCCGAGGCCGATGCGGTTGTTCTCCTCGCGGGTGCCGGTCACTTCCACCGTGCCCTGCACAAAACCGAAAGCACTCCAGTTCTCGCCGGAGTCATAGCTGGCCTCCACCGCCATATCGGTCCTGTCGCCCTGGGTCTGGGTGGCGGGTACCACCGGCGAGAAATCCTCGCGGGTATCGGCGCGGGCGCCGGCGTTCACCCGCCAGCGCTCGTTGATGCGGTAGCCGACCATCAGATCCACGGCGCTGGTCTGCAGGCCGAACTCCTCTTCCTTGCTGTCCGCCTTGAGGCCCACATCGAAGCGCTCGCCGATGGGCAGGTTCACGCTGGCGCCGTACTGGGTGGTGTCGCCGTTGACGAACTGCCCCGGCGCGGAGAAGCCGGCTTCGCGCTGCTGGTGGTAGAGGGTGCCGGAGCCGCGCGCGCCCGCGAAGAAGTCGGAAAGCTGCAGGCTGGCCTCCACCTTGGACGCGCCCGCCTTCGCCTCCGGGTCCAGCGCCTGTTGCCGATCGAAGGTAAAGCCGCCGTCGTAGGAGTTGACGCTGTCGAGGTTGCCGCCCTGGCTGTCCGCGACTTCAATTTTGAGCCAGCTGCCGGCACTCTTGCGCAGGGTCAGGTCCACGCCCTGCAGCTCGGTCTCGTTGCCCTCCTCGTCCTGCCGGGTGCCGCTGAGGCCGATCTTCACATGGTCGCCGAACCAGTAGTGGGCGCGGCCGCCGAAGGCCAGGGTGTCCATCTCCTCGAAGCCCGGCGTGTACTCGTAGCGCGCGACCAAAAACTGCGGATTGCCGTTGTAGGAGCCGTCCTGGATCAGCAGATTGTCGTTGGCCAGCGCCGACAGGGGCTTGTTCAGCAGCACGCGGCCCTGGATGTAATCGATATCGTAATCGATCACCGGGGTCAGGTTTTTCACCCCCAGCACCAGGCCGGAGTCCTTGTCCCGCACTTCCACGCGCAGCCGCTCGGAGCCGCTCAGAATATCCTGGTGGCGCAGGAAATACAGGGAACCGCCGGTACCGCGGAACTCATCGCGCCCGGCGATGGTGCCCGGCTCGGCGCCGAAGGCGTCCACCTGGAAGCGCTTCTCGCCGAATTCCGTCACGGCATCGCTCTCGTAGTGGCCGCTGGCGCCGTAGAGGGCGCGGTCGATATGGGCCAGCTCGTTGTCGGTGTAGGACGCCTTGAAATTGCCCCACAGGCCGTAGTCGTCGTACTTGGACAATTTCACATAGAACTTGCCGGAGGTGGGCGCGTCCTCGACCACGGTGGAATCGTCGCCGAAGGTCGGATAGTAGAGGTCGCTGTCCAGGCGGCGGAAGAGCGCGTCCGGGGATTTTTCCAGGAAGTTGGAGAAGAGTTCATCCACCGGGCCCTCTTCGGTATCCGCGCTGGCGGACAGGCGCCAGCCGTCGCCGAAGCCGCCGCTGGTGTAGAAGGCCAAGCGGCCGTCGTAGCTGACGGAATTGTCGTAGTGGCTCTCGTCGCCGGTGACCAGCCTGGCCGGGCCGTTGGTCTTGTCGTAGCCGATGGTCAGGTCGGCGATACCGACGGTAAACCAGTCGTCGCCGGCGAATTGCAGGTCGCGCAGGAACAGCTCGCCGTTGCCCTCGCCGTCCAGCACCGCGACCTCCACTGTGTGCATGCCGCGCTCGAAAATCTGCTCGGCGACAAACTGGCCCTTGTCGTTGACCGGCACCGGATTGCCGGCCAGCCACACCGTGTGGCCGGGCGGAATCTGCGCGCCGTTCACCAGTACCGTGTTGCCGTCCAGCGGGATATTACGGCGCGCCAGGCGGTTCTCGCCGTAGCCCACCAGCAGCTCCTGTTGCGGGTCGGCACCTGCCTCGGCATCGTCAACGCGATCCACCACCCAGAGTGTCTGCGGCCTGGTCTCGTCGTAGCGGCCCTGGTCGTCGTAGACCCGCAGCAGGTACTGGATCTTTTTCAGCGGCGCCTGAAAATGCTCGAATTCCGCCTGCCACTCGCCCTCGCCGTTCTCATCCAGCTCGACCACCGCCAGCGGCAGGTCGCGCGGTGACTGTTCCTCCTCGAACAGGCGCACCTCGGCGCGCTCAATAAACGACGGGTAGTTGCTGTAGCTCTTAAACTGCACGCGGCTGTCGGCGATCTCGGTTTCCGGATCGTCGGCGTAGCGGATGGTGCTGGGGAAAGCCGTGACATTCAGGCGCGGCTGCATCTTCTTGTTGTCGAAGCGGAACTGGATATTGGCACTTTCCAGGGCCACGTCGGTGCAGCGCTGCAGGTCGGCGGAGTTCCTGTAGGGGTCGTACTCCGGGGCGCCGTCCACGGTGATACGCATCAGGTTCAGCGCATAGGGATTGTGGGCCAGGGCCTCGCGCTCGATGCGCTCGATTTCCAGGCGGTCTTTGTCCGCCAGCACCGCCAGTTCGTCGTAGAGCACCTGCACTTCCACGCGGGCGCCATCCAGCTCGACAAAGCCGGTGGCCACCACGTCGTCGGACTGCACGAAGCCCCGCCCCTCGAACGCCACCTGCGCGTCGCTGAGATTCAGCTGCTGCTGTACCTGCTCCATGGCGCGGCGCGCACGGGCCGCGGAGAGTCCGACGTCGTCGCCGTAGACCATCGCCTCGCGGCGCTCCATGCGCTCGTTGTCGCTGTAGCCGATAAAGCTCAGGCGCACATTGGCCTTGCCCGCCACTTCCGCCATGGCGCTCTTCATGCGCATCAGCTGCGACGGGGATATCTGCGGATCGCCGTTTTCAAAGCGGATCGGCGCTATCGGGCCGGTCGGGGATTCGTGCGCGATGGTGATGGTTTCGGCCGCGGCCGCCTCGGGGCAGGCCTGCACGCCGTCGAGGGCCGTCTCCAGCGGGTCGTCGTACCAGAACTCCACCTCGACGCGGCGGTTCAGGGCGCGGCCCTTGGGGGTATCGTTGGCGGCGATCGGCTGGGTCGCCCCCACACCGCTGCTGGTTACCATAGAGTCCGGCAGGTTCAGCGCGTCGCGCACCGCCAGCGCGACTCTCCTGGCCTCGGCGCGGGACAGGGCCATATGGTCGCTGTACAGCTTGGCCGGCCCCTCCGGCAGCGGCAGCGCGTCCGTGTGGCCGACGAAGTGAATCACCAGATTGTTCTTGTCCGCCAGATTGGCGCGCACCTCGCGAATGCGGCGCACGAAGGCCTCGGGCAGGTCCACCTGGCCCGGCGCCAGCCGCAACGGCGTGACCAGGTTTTTCAGGCGCGCGCGCTGTTCGGTTCCGGCGGTGTAGTGCAGACGGCACACGGTTTCCTGGCGGCACACCTTGACCCGGTTCAGCGCCAGCGCCTGGGCGCGGGCCTGCTCCGCCATGGCCGCCTCGTCCAGCGGGTCGTAGCTGACCTGCACCTGTACGCGGCGGTTCAGCTCGCGCCCTGCGGTGGTGATATTGTCCGCGGCCGGCTCGGCGTCGCCGCGGCCCTCGAAGGCAACCATCTCCTCCGGCAGCTCCAGCGCCAGCTGGAAGAACTCCGCCACCCGCTGGGCACGGGCGCTGGTGAATTCCTGCTTGTCCAGGTATTCCGCCAACTGCTGCGGGTTCAGCGGGTCGCTGTCGGTGTGACCGATAAAGGTCAGTTTCAGGTTGGGTTTTTCGCCCAGCTCGGTGAGTTTTTCCTTCAGCGCCTCGACCGCCTCCGCGGCGATCTCATCGTCCACCTCGCGGAACAACAGCGGTTCGATAATATTCTCCTCGATCACCGGCTCCGGCGGCTCGACGAACAGCGTCGCGTCCTGCAGCCACTGGCGGCGCGGCTGGCCGAGCAGCATGGACTCGGTGTTGCTGCCGATGGGCTTTTCCTCGTAAGTGACCTCCGGCTCTTCCACCTCAGGGCTCAGGCCGGGGATTTTTTTCCACAGCTGCCACCAGGGGGCCTCTTCGGGCTGGGGCTGTTCGGCTTCCTGGGCGAAGGCCGGGAGTGCCAGGAACAGGGCCAGTGCCGCGGCCAGGCGGCGATCGCGGCCATGGGCCGCTCCTACGGGGGCGGATGTCTCGTAGGATGGGCAAAGGAGCGGAGCGACGTGCCCATCAACCGGGAACTGATGGGCACGCTGCGCTTTGCCCATCCTACGGAATTTCCTAGGCCCTATTTTCTTCATTCCGCATTCCGCATTCCGCATTCCGTATTTTGAAGAGGACATTACTCCAATCCTCCCTTGCTCGGCGGCGCGCCACGCCGCCAGAAGATTTCGGTTTCAATGGTCAATTCGTAGTCGCCGTAGTGTCTGGCCCAGTCGTCGGCGATCTGCGCCTTGATGGCCTGCAGGCGTCTGTCCACCAGGCGCGGCTCCTCGTTTTCCGCCAGATAGGCCAGGCGCAGTACCGACGGCGCCTCGCTCAGTTTTTCCAGCAGCAGTTCCGTGCGCGAGTGCCACTGCGGACGCAGCTCGGTGGTGCCGGGCTCGAACACCGCCTCGGCCATATCCAGGCGCACGACGCGGTGCAGGCTCGCGCCGAAGTTGACCTTGATCGCCTTACCGCGGGTGGCGCGCACCACGCGCGGGTTTTCGCTGGTCAGGCGGTAGCCGCTGGGCAGGCTGCGGTCGTCCAGTTTCATAATGAAGTTGGAGCCGCGGTCCCGATCCGGCACCACCGCACAGGTGATATGGAAACGGCCGTGGGCGTCGGTGGTGGCGTTGAGGCCGGTGGCGGTCACCACCCGCGCGCCGGGCACACCGCCCTCGCCCCTGTCCTGGTAGCCGTTCATGTTCTTGTCGTCGTAGACCTTGCCGATCACATCGGTACAGTCGAAGGTCGGGTCCGGCACCACGCGCACCGTGGCCGAGGCCTCGCCGGAGGCGGCCTGGCCGGACAGCTGGTTGAACAGGCGCGCGCGGTTCACGTATTTGCCCTCGCCGACACCGGAGCCGACGACGAGCAAGAGTTTCACCTCGCGGGTCTGCTCCGCCTCCACGCGCAGGTTTTCCCAGATCAGCTGCAGGCCATCCACCCGCGGCTCCAGCGCCTCGCCGTCGAGGCGCGCGGAACCGGGGACGTACTTGAAGCCGGCGGGGAAGAAGTCCACCAGGCGCAGGTCCGTCAGCGGCACCGGCAGGGTATTGCCGAAGGTGATGGTGTAGGGCACCAGCTGGCTGCGGGTCACGTTCAGCAGCGCGGCCGTCTTGGTGATCGACAGAGCGCCCTCCAGCTGCGGGTCCACCGGAATGTGGTTGTTGAACAGCTGGCTCTCGCCCGGAATCAAGTTGTCGTCCAGGGTCAGGCGCAGGTAGTAGTCGGTGCCCGCATCCCGCGCGTCCAGGTCCACCGGCGGCGGCAGTTCGGACAGCTGCACTTCGCAGTGCTGCGCCGTGCCCGGAATCCGGTCCGCGGCGCTGCCGAGGCAGGCGCCGACGTCGAAACCGGCGGTGTCCGCGTTGGTCTGCGGCGGAATGATCAGGGACTCGCCGGCGACATAGTCGTCGCCGGGCATCTGCACCCGGATCAGGTAGTCCGCGTTGGCCGGACAGGCGGCATCGCTGAAGTTGATATCGAACTTGTAGTAGCCGCCGGGCAGCGTCACCTGGTTCTGCTGTTTTTCGTCATCGAAACAGCGCTCCGGCAGCGCCTGGCCGCTGGCCGCGCGCAGCATCGTCAGCGTGGCGCCGGCGACCGGCTGGCGCAGCACCGAATCGTAGACGGTGCCGTTCGGCGCAATCGGCAGGTTCAGGTTCTG
This sequence comes from Microbulbifer sp. ABF4_143, assembly GCF_056160225.1. Lineage (NCBI taxonomy): Bacteria > Pseudomonadati > Pseudomonadota > Gammaproteobacteria > Cellvibrionales > Microbulbiferaceae > Microbulbifer > Microbulbifer sp. ABF4_143. Next base: position 29,245 of record NZ_JBSWWT010000006.1, on the reverse strand, counting down.
CGGATTCGCGCCGGAACCGACATAGATATCGCCGATGCGCTGCGGTCCGTTGGTGAAGTCCGAGCTGGCGTTGCCGAGGGACGCGGTGTTTTCACCGGCGTCCGGCGCCGTGTATCGCAGCTCGTAGCTGGGGCCGCCCGCGGCGCTGTCGTAGTTGGGCACCAGGCCGTCGAACTGGAAGTAGCCGCTGTCGTCGCTCTGCAGCGTCTCCAGCAATGCATTGTTGAAATACAGATCCACTGTCCAGTTCGGCAGCAGCCGCTCCTCGGCATCCCGCTGGCCGTTGAAATTCACATCGTGCCAGAGGTAGCCGCTCAGGTTGGCGATACCCGGCGTGCCGCCCACGTCGATCGCGACGCTGGCCCGGTTGCTGGACGGCGGATCGTTCCACTGCACCTCGGCGGTGTTCAGCACCCGGTAGCCGATTTCCAGGTTCTCGGAGAGTTTTGCCTGGAAGCGCAGAGTCGCGGTGTCACCCGGCTGCAGCTCGCCGTAGACCGCGGCGAAGTCCGCGCTGATGACCGAGCCGTTTACCACAATGCCGTCCGCCTGGCCGTTCAGCATGGCGGAGTCGGCGACGTAAGTGAGCACATTCTCACCGGCCACCAACAGGTCGTCGGTGATGGTTACATAGGTCGCCGGCACCGCGCTGATATTGGTGACCTTGACCAGATACTCGAGAGTCGCACCGGCCTCCGCCGCGCCGCCACCGACAACCGCCACCTCCTTGGTGATCGACAGCTGCTGCGCATCGCCGACCACCACCTCGGTGGGCTGGGCACCGTTGGACGGATTGCCGTCGGCATCGGTCAGGGTCAGCGGCAGTTCCGCCGTGTAGACACTGCCCTGGTTGCTGATCACGGTGCCGGTGGGCGTGCCCGCATCGACCATCACGTCGAAGGTCACCGTCGCCGTGCGCGCTGAGGTAATCACGCCCTCGTCGGCGCCGGGCAGCGGCGGCGTCAGGTCGTCGGAAGAGATCGGCAGGCCGGCCTCGAGGCGCGAGGTACCGCCGCCATTGTCCGCCACTGCCATACCGTTCAGGGTGGTGCTGCCGGCCACATAGGTGGTGTTGGCCGGCATCTGGTCGGTCAGCGCCACTTCGGTCGCATCCACGCCGCCCCTGTTGGTAACGGCAATCGTGTAGCGCAGTACATCGCCCGGATCGACGATCCCCGGGGACAGGTTGTCCACCGCGATTTCCACCGTCTTGTGCGCGATCAGCAGCGGCAGATCGCCGACGATATCGACGGTCGGATCGCTGGGCGCATCGGTGGCCGGGTCGTCGGACGGCACCTCCTCGAAGGCGCCGCTGCCGGCGCCTGCACCATTGACGAAACCCTGGTTGGAAATGATGGTGCCGTCGTTGACGTCGTTGATGGTCACATCGAAGGTGACGATCACCGGCGCCGCACCGGCCGCCGCCGCGCCGACGAAGCCCTCCGCCTCTCCCGGAGAGTTGATCGCCATGCCCGCGGCCAGCGGCGTGCTGCCGCCGACATCGCCGACCGCAGTACCGTTCAGCGTCGTGGAGCCGGCCACATAGGTGGTGTTCGCCGGTACCTGGTCGCGCAGCACTGCGTCGACAATATTTTCATTGCCGGTGTTTTCCACGCGGATCGTATAGCGCAGGGTATCGCCGGGCATCAGCAGATCCGGATCGCCGGTGATATCCGCCGAGGTCTTCTGCACCAGCAGCTGCGGCGCGGATTCAATAATCACCCGGGTCGGGTCCTCGTCGCCGGCCACATCCGGATCGTCGGCGCCGTTGATATTCGGATCGTCGCTGTCCTGCAGCAGTTGGCCGGGCAGCTGCACCTGGGCCTGGTTCAGCACCGCGGTGCCGCTGTCGATTGCGGCAGCCAGGGTCACTTCGTAGCTGACCTGCAGGCTGTCGCCCGCCGCCAGGCTCAGACCGCTCAGATCCAGCAGGCCGCTGCCGTGGGTGCCGCCGTTCGGATCGGAATTGTCGCTGCCGCCGGTCACGACGATATTGGCCAGGGAGCCCGGCGCGAACAGCGGCAGGCTGTTCAGACGGCCCAGGTCGTCGGTGATCTGGATATTGTCCACATCGACACTGCTCAGGTTGGTCAGCGTCAATGTGTAGCGCAGCAGATCACCAGGGGTGGCGAGGCTGGCCGGGTTCTGGCCGGCGGTGACATTTTCCACCGCCTTGTGGAAGGAAACTTTCGGCACCGCGGCACTGATCGTATAGGCATCCTCGTGGTCGAGGGTGCCCGGGGTACCGTCGGTGGGCGCCGCGCGCAGATACTGCCGCGCATCCGGGCCGCTGCTGTCCCAGCTGTGCCAGAGCTCCACACCGGCGATATTCGTCAAGGTATCGCCGTCGACGGTGTCCGCATCCAGGTAGGCGTCGTAGCTGAACAGCAGGCGGTGATCCGCGGGCACAGCCGCGGCGGCACCCAGAGTGGTCACCGTCAGGGTGCAGCTGTCCGCATCGAAGGCGGTGTTGAAGTGCTCGCCGGCATTCAGGGTCGCGACCGTATTGCCACTGCCGTCGACTATCTGTGCGGCAAAGTTCGCCGGCGGCGTCTCGCACATACCGCCCGGGCCGGGATCCTGGTCCGGCAGGATATCGGTAATGGAAATATCCCAGGCCGGACCGGTACCGATATTGTGCACATCCAGGGTAAAGCGGCCCGGCAGACCGGACTGCACGCTGGCGGGACCGGACTTGCTCAGGGTCAGCGCGGTCGGCTCCACCACGGTCATATCCGCAGTGGTATTGCCGGCACCGGCGCCCTGTCCCGCAGCCGCGTTGTCGTTTTCGTAGCTGTAGGCGTAGCTGGCGCTGTTGTTAAAGGCGAGGCCATCCACATTGGGCGGATTGCTGTCGCGCAAACGCAGCGTCACGTCGATCACAACCTGCTCGCCCGGCGGCACGTCTATGCCGCTGCTGGTGTCCTCGATCACCAGATCGGTGCCGGAACCGGTATTGACCGGCGTAAAGGCCGCGCTGCCGGAAACCTTGACCGCGTCGACGAACACCAGATCCGCTGCGGAAGCAGCCAGGTCCATGCGGATCTGCACATCGTGCAGCGCCGTAGTCTGCGCCGTTTCCGGAATGGTGATCCGGTAGCGGAAGGGTTCGCCGATGGACGCGCTGGGCTGGGTGTTTTCGATCAGCAGCGGCGCCGCGTTGGGGGTATTGAACTGCACACTCTCGGTGGCGGTGGGGCCGTAGTCCTCGCGCATATCCACTGTCGCGGAGGCATCGCCCAGCGCCGGCAGATCGTCGCCATCCAGGGAGTAGTAGACTTCGACGAAGGCGGCGTTCTGCAGGTTCAGGCCGGCGCCCAGGTCGGCGTCCGCCTGCACCCGGTAGGTCATCACCAGGCTCTGGCCCGGATCTATCGCATAGGCGCTGCCGGTGCCGAAGTTCCACACGGCCTCGCCGGTGGATGCATCGAAGGCCGGCGCCAGGTCGGCTACCGGCGCGCCGTTGACTGTGGTCGACTGCACGCTGACACCGCCCTGGCGCAGGCCGAACGGAATGGTGTCGCGGAACACCGGATCATAGGCCGGCGCCGAACCGCTGTTGGTAATGGTTACGGTGTAATCGACGGTGTCGTTGGGCGCGAGGGTGCTGCCGTCCGCCGGGTTGGCGCTGAGCGACAGCGACAGGTTCGGCTGCAGCAGGTCCAGGGTCTCGCCGTCGCTGCGGCTCTCGGAGCCTGTGGCCGCGTCGAAAGTGAAATCGACGTTGTTCGTCAGCGGCGTATTGTTGGCCGGCCAGGGGTGCACATCCCGATTCAACACCCGCGCGCGGTAGCGGATAACAAATTCGTCGTTGGCCGCGCTGTTGTCGCCGGCGTTGACCAGGTCGGCGACAGTCCAGGTCAGCGTGGTCGGGCCCGCGGCCGGGTCGCCGCCCTGCACCGGCTCGGCGATATCGTCGTGGCTGAAGGGCGCGCTTGCGGTAAACGGCGCGCTGGTGTCGCCATTGATCGCCAGGGTGCGGTCGAACACCATGCCTCGCGGCAGGCTATCCACAATAGCCGCGTTGGGCGCGCTGCCCTCCGGCAGGGCCAAGCGCAGTTCGTATTCGACGAAGTCGCCGATACGCAGCTGGGCATCGCCACTGCCGTAGGAGTCATCCACGCGGGTCTTGGCGATGCTGCTGTCGTTGGCGGCGGTCAGCTGAACAATTTCATCTTTAATAACGTAATCGTTCAGCGCCGGCGACTCGCTGCCGTTGCGCTCGTAGAGACTGCCGTTGTCGTCGTTCAGGCTGGTCCACTCGATGCGGCTGCTGCCGGAGAGGTCGGCGGCGGCCAGCGCACTGTCCAGCACCACCGCGTCGAACACCAGCTGGCTGCTGCTTCCGGCGGCGATATCCAGGTCGCTGTTGCCGCGGTTCCAGGTCAGGGTCTGCGCGCTATTGATACCGTCGCCGCTGATCAGCGGATCGGCGAGCGGGCTGCCGCCGAAGCTGGCGCTGCCGCTGACAAATTCCAGCCCCAGGGACAGCTGCTCCAGCACACTCAGGTCGAAGGCATCGGCGTTTTCCGGGTTGCCCGCGGCGCTCAGGTCCAGGGTGAAGCGCAGCAGATCGCCCGCGTCCGGGGCGCTGCCGGGATTGGTCTGGTTGGCCAGGGTTTTCACCAGGGAGAGCGCCGGCTCGACAATGGTCAGTGTCGGTGCGGTACCGGAGCCGCCGGGCTGTGCGGCGCCGCCGTCGAATTCCGCATAGGTGTAGCTGGCGATATTGTCGACACTGTGACCCGCCTGGGCAGTGGCATTGTTGGCCACCCGCGCGCGCACCTCGAAAATCGCCACCTGCCCGGCGGGAATCATATCCAGCGCCAGGGCGATAGCGTTGCCGCTGCTATTGTCGGTATAGGCGCGGCCATTGATCTCCTGTACCTGGATCAGCTCCAGGCTGGGATCGAGGCTATCGGTCACATTGACATCGTAAATGGCCGCGGTGGTCGCGCTGCCGGGTACCTGGATGCGATAGACCACTTCCTCGCCCACCGCGGCGCTAGCGGCGCTCTGCAGGGTTTTCTGCGGCGCGGTCACACTGGTGGCCGCGGTGCCCATCGGGTAGGCGGTCGGCAGCGGCACTGGGCCGTATTGCTGGCCGGACTCCGCCGGCAGCGACCAGTAGTCGTCGACGGTAAAGGTATTGACCCATGACTCGCCGCCGCCGATATCGGTGTGGAAACCTATCTCGTAGTAGATATCCAGGCAGGCGCCGGCGGCGATCGGCATGTTGAACTCGAAGCGCATGTCGCCGCCGCGCGCGGCCGGGGCAATGTAGGTGTAGTCGGTGCCCTCAGCCAGCGGGCTGCCGTCGACGGTCACCTGCATATTGGCGATGGAGCCTTCGTCCATCTGCGTGGCCAGGTCGTCGGTCAGCGACAGATCGTAGGCCGGCGCCAGGCCGGTGTTACAGGCGTGCAGCGTGAACTGCATGACGTCGTTGGCCGGGTCCACATTCATATGGGAGGTGGGCCAGGTGGCGTCTGTCTTGGTCAGGCCGTCGATCACCGGCTGCAGCACCGTGATGGTCGCGTCGTCCTGCAGTGTCGATGCGGCACCGCTGTAATCGAGGCGGGCGGTATTCGTCAGCGTCGCGCTGGGCGCGCCTATGCCGGCATTCTCGGTAACTTTCGCCGTGTACTCGATAATGAAATTATTCGTGTTGCCGAACTCGCTGGTGATATCCCCCAGATCCCAGGTCACGGTGCCGGTAGCGCCGGGCGTCGGTACGCTGTTGGCCGAGTAGGTAAAGCCGTTCAGGCTGTCGTTGTAGGGGGCGGCGGTATCGCCGTTGACACTGAGCACGGATTCGAAGACCAGACCCGCCGGCAGCTGATCCTGAACGGTGACCGCCGGCGTGGTGCCGGACTGCAGGTTCAGCGCCAGGCGGTAGGTGACGAGATCGCCGACGCGCATCTCGCCGACGGCGGTATCTGTGTCGGTATCGGCGATCACCGTCTTGGCGATACTGGTGTTATCGACGGTATCGATGCTGGCCTCGGCCGGGCCGGCACAGTAGTCGTCCGGAGCGGAAACAGTCGGGCAGCCGGCGCCGTGGCGCTCGTAGGCGGTGTCGTTGATGCTGCTGTCGTCCAGGGAGGTCCAGTCCAGCATCACGCTGTTGCTGATCGGCTGGCCGAAGACGCCGGTCACCTCGGCGCGATAGGTCAGTACCAGGGTGCCCCCCAGCGGCAGGTCCAGGCTGCTGTCGCCGTTGTCGCGCCCCCAGACCAGCGGGCCGCCCGGCGCGCCAGTCGGCGTGGCGACAAAGCCGGCCACCGGCGTGCCGTCGATTTCCGCGGTCGGGGTAAAGCTGCTGTCGAAGCGCAGCTCCGGCGGCAGTGTATCCACCAGGTTCAGGTCGAAGGCATCCGCGCTGGAACTGCCATCGTGGGTGACGGTGATCGCGTATTCCAGTACGTCTCCACCCACCGGCAGGTTGCCCGGGTTGCTGGCATTGCTGACCGCCTTGCCGATGGCCAGCTGCGGTTCCACCACGGTTACCGCGCCGGTGTTGTCATTCAGGTTTTCCGTCGCGCCGCTCTCGCCGTTGCTGTAGGACAGCGCCGCGCCGTTCTGCCGGCTGTCACCGGCATTGGTGGCCAGGTCGTTTTCGACGCGGGCGAAATAGGTGATGCGGATGGTCGGAACCAGCGCGCTCGCGGCTGTGTCGTCTTCGCTGGCGGTATCGACGCTGCCTATATCCCAGGTGGCATTGCCGGCGGTGCCGTCGGCCGGGAAGCCGTTGAACGCGGCCTCGGACGGCGCCTGACCGTTGATCTGTTCGATACCGATAAATTCATAAGTGATGTCGTAGTCGGCATTGTGGCTCAGCACATAGCCTTCCGGGCTGCCCAGCTGGTCGGTGACCGCGACCATCTGGCTGACACCCTCCGGCAGCTGAATTTCCAGCTGGAACCGCTTGTGCGCACCGATAGTGGGTACCACAGACGGGTCCAGATCCGTCTTGCTGAACTGCAGCGGCGGGACCTCGGTCTGCGCCGCAGCGTTGGTTTCGTAATCGTTGATCCCGTCGCCGGCGTTCGGCAGCACACCGATACGCATGCCGTCGGGGTCGCCGTCGGTGCCGATGCTGCCTGTGCTGTTGAGGGCCACATCCCGACCCGGCAGCGACTGCCAGCGGGCCTGAATGGTGTTGTCGAGAATCTCGTGGGGCTCTACGTCCTGATCCACCTGCACCTGGAAGGTAAAGGACTTGGTCTCGCCCGGGGCAATGGTGTAAGCGGCGTTGCCGCGGTTCCAGCTGAAGATGGGCGCGTTGGGGCCGATCGTGGTCGTGTCGATATTGTTGGGCGGGTCCGTGCCGGCAACGCCCGAGGCCTGCAGGAACGTCAGTTTCTTGCCGCTGAGGTCGTCCAGCACCTGCAGGTTGTAGGCATTGGCGGTACCGGTATTTTCCGCGGTCACGGTGACCGTGAGGATATCGTCCGCATCGCTGTTGGCGACGGCGAAGGACTTGGTCAGCTGGATATTCGGCTCCAGCACCTCCACCTCGTGGGCGTCGAAGGGCACCACGACCAAGTTGCCGCTCTCATCCACATAGCGCACTTCCGCAACGGTGCCGCTGCCGCCGTTGACCAGCACATCGCCGTTATCGGTATTGGCGCTGTTCTCGATGCGGGCGATAAACTCCACCGGGAAGGCGAACAGGCTGCCGCTGACCGTGGTCAGCTCCTGGTCGCCGAAATTCCACTCGATATAGTCATTGCTGCCGGTGCTGGTACAGGTGGGCGCGAAGCTGCCGCCGGGCACGAAGCCGGCCGCATCGTAGGGCGCCGCATCCAGGTCCACCACCTGCCCCTCGATACAGCGCATACCCGCCGGCAGTTCGTCGCGGATAATAAAGTTGCGCAGCTTGGCCGCGGGTATCTGCGCGGTCAGCTGGTAGCGGATCTCCTCGCCCACCACGGCGGTATCGCGGTTGCCGCCGCTGGCGGTGCCGCTGGATAGCGCCAGTGCCTGCTTCGGCTCCGCCTTGACTTCGATAATCTGCATCTGCGCCGTCGCGTCTGCAGTCTGGTAGTGGCGCGCGCGGCCGGCCGCGGGGGTGCCGTCGCCGACACCGTCGTTATCCGCATCGCTGTCGATCTGCGGGGCAGTCTGGTTGCCGAAATCCCCCTCGAGGCTGTCGTAGCGCGCGAAGAAGGTGTTGGTAAAGGTCTGCAGCGGCGCCACCGACTGGTGCGGCTTGACCCGGTAGTAGAGGGTCACCGACTCGCCCGGGTTCAAGCGCTTCAACGCATCCGAGTGCTCGTAGGAGAAGGTGACTATGGCCGGGGTGCCGCCGTCGGCACAGTGCGCCGCCTCGCTGTAATCGTCGGCTCCGGCACTGGTACCCACCCAGCCGTCATTGCCTTTTCCCGTTTCCGAAGTGCCGTCAGCGTCGTTGTCCAGGCCGTCGGCATCCAGCGGCTGCACACACATCTGTCCAGAGGCATCCAGGGTGTCAGTCACCACCAGGTCGTAGGCCGGCGCGCGGGCGACGCCGTTGTCCGCGGCGCGATTGGTCAGGGTCAGGCGGAAGATATAGGTCTGGTCGCGGTGGCCCTCGTTGGTAAAGTCGACGAAGTTGCTGCAGCCGGTACCGAAGCCGTAGAGATTTTCGTTACAGACCTTCTTGTCCACCTCGATATGCGGTTCGGTAACCGTAACGGATTCCGACCACTCGCTGATATCCGGGAAGCCCGGCACGGTAGTGGGCACGCCGTCGATATTGGTCAGAATGCCGCTGGTGTTGTAGTTGTCCACCACTATGGTTTCGGTATCGAACACCGCGGTGAACTGGGCGCGGGCATAGTCTGTACTTGCATTGGCGTGCTGATTGGGGTCCGTATTCACCGTATCCACAGGGTCGTTCAACAACCGCGTGGTCATATCCGCGAGGAACCAGCGATCCCGCTCAGTGATGCTGGTGGAAATATCCCACAGCAGGTCCGTTTCGCTCAGGGGAATATTCAGACCGCCGGCCTCGGTAATATCGCCGGGGGGAATCACCACGCAGTTGGACTGGGACACCGGGTGCGGCAGTGTCACATCGCTACAGGTCAGCGGCGCATCGTTGATATAGCCCTGTCCGTCCGGCAGATCGTCCTGCACGTCGATATCGCGCACCTCGATCAGCGTAAATCCGGGAGTGTCGAAACCGAACCAACCACCGGCCTGAATCTCGAAACGGCATTCCTCGCCGATCAACACGCTGTCATTGGGGAAGCCGGCCTCCGCAGTCAGCTCGTTACACTGATCCGAGCGTTCCTTGACCAGGTTGAACCCCATCACCCGCGCGCGCATGCCGTCCAGCGTGTAGTTGTTGGCCAGCTGCTGGTTGGGCGTCGTGTCCGCGAGGCTCGCCGGGGCCGGGAAAGTCAACCGGCTCCCGTCGTGCAGCGTGATTTCACCGACGACATCTGCGCGGAAGGTGAGGTCGTCGTCGGTGGCGCCGTGGTTCTTCTCCACCTGGAATACCACCCGCTCGGTGGTGCCAGGCTCTATGACCCCGCCGAGGTTGGCGCTGGTGCAGCGGTAGACAGTCGCCGACGCGGGCAGAAAATCCGGTTTGTTCCACACCGGGTGTGCCGGAACAGTTCCCGGGTTCGGGTTGCCCAATGCGGTACAGGCGCGGTCGTTGCCGAGCACTCTCATCGCCTCGCCGAAGGTCACATACACCGCGTAGTCATCTGCATCGTGGCCGCCGTTGTTGGTGATATCCACGGTCAGGTCCGAGGTGCCGCTGTCGCGCACTATATAGAGCGGATAAACGGTTGACACATCCAGATCTTCCGGGTCCGGAATAACGGACTGGTTCTCGACCTGAGTGGGCGGGTTGGTGCTGGGGCAGAAGTCCTCGTAGTCGATACTCAGTACATTGTCGGCCAGGGAGATATTGCTGTTCGGATCTTTTCCGTTCGCCGCAGACTCCTCTTCGATATCCAGGTCCGCAATCTTGTCGTAGAAGCTGGGCTCGGTGGTAACGATGCGGAAACGGATGATGACCTCATCACCCTGCCGCATCATATTTTTCTGATCGGGATAATTCGGATGCACGTCGCTGCTGCCATCCGCGCTCAGCAGGCGGAATTCCGGCCGGTTGTTGTTCAGCGGATCTGAATCCCACTGATTCCATGTGGAACCGACACGCCACTGCAGCGTGTCCACCTCACCGTAACGGGTACCTGAATAATTGGCAGCGTGGCCGTCCACGCCGCGATTGATGGCGACAATCTGCGGTGTATAGGTGGTATCCACCACATACTCATCCGGCAGGTCACTGACGAACTGGATATCCTTGACCGATCCCCCTGTCTGGTTATTGATAGTGATGGTCACAAAACCCGCCGCGCCCAGGGGCTGGCTCAGGTTGGTACCGGTGATTTGCTGGACTATCCGCAGGCCGCCGCTGGAGACAGTGCGCATCTCCTCGGAGTCGGCACCGGGAGGGCCGGCCGTCGCTGGGTCGTCGATGCCACCTACGCCGGTGTCGCCGTCAATCTCACAGCCCCATTCCAGGTCGGAAGCCCTGTTGGTGCCGTTGTTGCAGGAACTATTGACCTTGCCCACCAGATAGATATCGCGGCTGCTGCCCGCGCGTACATCGACCCTACCGGGACCGCTGGAAAACTGGTTGTCCAGCTCGAAGTCATCGATGTCGTTACCGGCCGGCACGCAACCAGTGCCGCCCGGATCTACGCCGTTGTTGTTGGCTACAGCCTCTGCCGCCGCATTGCTGGGACAGGCGTAGTTGATATCCATATTCGGGTTGGACATCAAATCGTCGAAGCGCACATCCTGCATATCCGCATCGCCACTGTTGCTGATGCGGATCCGCCAGATCACGTCGTCGTTGATATTGCCGTAGACATTGTTCGTGTAGTTGGTCTGGCCGGCGTCGACGTTGCGGCCGCGCTTGTCCAAATCCGGAATCGGCTCGCGGATATCCAACTCCATGCTGTCAGTATCGGTGGTTCGCGGGGAGGCACAGTAGTCGAACGAGGCCGTCGCGTTCAGCGTACGGTTGTTGGTGACCAGCTCCTCCTCGCGGTCGGCGCGGCTGCGCACACCGAAGGTAATGGTCATGGTGGTGTTTTCGTTGCGGGCCGCCAGAGCGGAGAGATTCGTCTGGTCCCAGCGAATGGTGTTGCCGCTGATGGTGGGCTCGCTCAGCACCACCCCCGAGCTCACGGTTGTGGAGCCCGGAATATACTCGAGATCAGAGGTGCCGAGATTTTCGGTGATGACGATATTCTCAATATGCTGGGTGCCCTGCCCACCACTGCGGATTCCCGGCACATCGATCTCTATGGTCACCTGTCCATCGCCACAGAGCGTGCACCAACTGTCACTGTAACGGTGATCGAGAATATTGAAAAATCTGGGATCGTCGGGATTGGTCGGACAATTGTGGTCTGCCAATGCCTCTGGCGTCGCAAACAGGAGCCCGCAACAGGCAAGCACAAAGCCAACAAGCGCATTCTTTAAAGATTTCCGCCCAGCTACTTCCGACATCATCGTCACTTATCAGCCGCCATTCTCGATTGAAACTCCTGACTCCAGCGCCCACGGCGCCGACACCGGGCAGACACTCCCCGGTGGGCGAACTTTATTCAGAAGTGCACCGGGCAGCCGTGAAGCAGGTCATAAATAGCGGCCTGGCAGGGAACTTTTTTCAGGTTTGCCAAGTGGTTCTCAGCGGAACTTGAGGTGGATTATTAAGTGATGGGCAGAGGGTATCGGGGCGGGAGTTGAGGCCGCTCTCGGTTGTTGGTGAACACCTTTGCCTCGCTGGAGGCGGCGGGATTGATCGCGGCCAACGGCCGCTGCTACAGCGGGTCTGCGACCCGTTTGCCGAGCGCCAGCTGGGCGCTCCCGGCCTTCCCCTCCCCCGCAAACGGGAGAGGGGGGCTATGCGGCCGTCAGGCCGCGGGGAGGAAGTCGATCGGGTAGAGGATGGTGATGGTCGGGACTCCGGCCTTGGGACCGAAATTGAACCTCTTCACCCTCGCGACGATCTTGGCGTTCAGGGCCGGGGAATCCATATCGCTGGACTCGACTTTCGCCAGCGACACAGAGCCGTCCGGTTCGATGGTGATCTTCAGGACCATCTTGCCCTGCAGGGCCGGGTTGTTGCGCAGCTCGCGGTTGTAGATGCGGTACAGCGAGGCCTTGTAGCGGTCGAAGACGATCTGGATCTCCTCGTCGGTACGGGACGGGCCCACGCCGTCGCTGAGCGGGCGATCCTCGCCGGCGAAGTCGCCCTCGGTGCCGATGGAGCTCTCCACCCGGGAGAAGGCCACGCCGGCGAGCGCCGAGCCGGTGCCGCCGGCATTGCGGCTGAGCTCGGCGGTGTTGATACCACCGCTGCCCGCCGTCGCGGCCGCGGTGATCAGCGAGCGCTGACTGCGGTTCTCCTTCTTGCCCGCGGTGCTGAGCTGTGTCCGCTGGCCCAGGCGGTTGTCGAGGTCGTCCTGGATAAGATCCTGGAAGTTGTCCTTGAAGGCCAGCACACCGGCGCGCTCGGCCTTCTTGCGCGCTTCCTTCTTTTCCGCCTTGGTGGGTTTGGGATCCGCCTGCGCGACCTGCTGCTTGGGCTCCGGTTTCTTCTCCTCGGTTTTGGGCTTCGGCTTCTCCGGTTCCGGCGGCGGCTTGGGCTTGGTCTTCTTCTCGATCACCAGCTTGGCCAGGCGCTCGGGGATTTCCACCACCTCGTCCTTGTCCGGCTCCGGCAGTGTCCATAGGGGCACCATATAGCCGAGCAGCAGGGCCACCAGCAGGGAGGCAAACAGGCAGCGGCGGAAGCGCCTCTCGTCCTCGCCCTGGGTGTGCCAGGGCATCACCATCGGCCGGTATTCCGGCGGCTCGAACTCGCGGGTTACCTCGAACTCGAATTGGGCCTCTTCCTCCTCGCGGCGGAGGTTTTCGGCGCGCTCATCCAGTTCAAAGATTTCATCCCGACAGTCCTCGATCTGCTCGAGCAGGCGCCTGCGGCGCCCCTGCAGTTGGTCGAGACTGGCGTTATAGACGCTTACAGTGTGCTGGATACGGCGGACGATCGCCCTGGAGGCGTCCTCGCGGTAGTCTTCGGCCCAGAACAGCTCTCCGGCACCGACTTCTTCCAGCTTGGCGAGCCGCTCGGAAATTTCGTCGAGCAACTGGTGCTTGACGCCGTCTTTGCGCAGCTCTTCCAGTTTGGCATCTATCCGCTGCCGCTCGCCTTCCAGCGCGTGCATGCGCCGGCGAACCGCTTCCAGTTCGCCGCTGATCGCCCGCTGTTGTTGAAGAAAATTACTCACAAACTTCCATTAACCTTGAGATGCTTTCTGAATAACCGCCAGAGAGACCTTGGTGTATCCCGCATCGGTACAGCTGGACATCACCTTCTTGAGCAGGCTGAACGGGATTGTCCTGTCTGCGAGGATATTGACCTCCGGCGGCTGCTGCTGTGATGCTTCGCCCCCGGCTTCGGAGGCATCTTCATCCACCTTATTGATCAGCAGCGCCTTGCCCATTTCGGCAATCATCGCCTGCTTGATGGCCTCGATCACCGTCTCCTCGCTGTTGATGACCTCCTCGGTGGCGATCACCGAGTTGGATTCAACGAGGATCTCCGTATCGGTCACCATCAGGGTCACCGTCTCCCGCGGTTTGGTCTCCACGACCGAATCCGGCAGAGTGATGACCTTCGGCGGCTCCAGCGCCTCGTTGCTGGAGGTATTGGTCAGCAGGAAGAACACCAGGATGGTGAATACATCCATCAGCGATGTCAGGTTCATACCCGAAGTTTTCTTGCGCCTGTGGCTCCTGGCCATGCGCTTCATGCGTCGGCTTTCGTGTTTCACGGCGCATCTCCTATGGAAATATCCGGGAAGAGCACCACATGCTCGACCGCCTCCGGATCATCCGGGTCACTGCCTTCCGGGCGCACGTCGGCGCCGCGCACGGCATCCATAACGCCGACCAGATGCTCATAGGCGATATCCGGCTCCATCAGCAGTATCGAATCGGTTTTGTCCGGGTAGCTGCCCTTCACTTGCAACAGGAACTGGCTCAGTTTCTTCAGGTCGTAGACCTCTTCAGTCGGCGGTACGACCCGCTCCTCGCCTTCCTCCACGGCATCGGCTGCCTCTGCCTGCGCCTCGGCTTCCGCCCCCTGCCCGGCGGCGTTCAGGTTCGGAAAGCGGGCTATCACCTTTTCGCCGTCGCTGATTTCCAGCGCCTCCTTGCGCACCACAACCTCAACGGTCACGGTGGGATCGTCCGGCGCGCCGCCGCCGGCACCGCTCGGCATGTTCAGCTCGAGGATGGTGACCCGCGAAAATACCGCTGACACCAGCAGGAACGGCACCAGCACCACCATCAGGTTCAGGAAGGCGGTGATATCCAGTTCCGGAGCGTCTTTTTCTCTCGCGTGGCGCCGCCGTCTCATTACACTTTTTCCACTTGCTGTTCTTCGGCAGTGCTCTCAGCGATGGCACGCTCGTCTTCCTCGCCATCGCTTTTCTCGGCGGTGGTCTCTTCGGCGTTATTCTCGGCAGCGGCCTTGTCCGCGGCCGGCACGTCTATCTCGTAGCGGCGGCGCGTGGCGGTGGAGATCAGGTTCAGCGCCTTGACGGAAACCATTTCCAGGCTGTCGATAATCTCCCCGGTCAGGGAGTTCAGCAGCGCGTGCACTACCAGCAGCGGAATACCGGTCATCAGACCGAAGGCGGTGGTATTCATCGCCACCGAGATACTGGCGGAGAGCAGGTCGGCCTTCTCCGCCGGGTTGGCGTTGGCGACCGCGGTAAAGGCCTCGATCAGCCCCATAATGGTGCCCAGCAGGCCGAGCAGTGTGGCGATGTTGGAGAAGAGGGCCACATAGGGGGTGCGCTTCTCGAGCTGCGGAATAATCTCCATCATGCTCTCTTCCATCGCGATCTCGATATCCTCGCGGCGGCGCACCGTGCCCTGGCGTGCGAGGCCCATCCCCAGCAATTTGCTCACGCTGGAATTGTCCTGCTTGACCAGGTTGCGCGCGCGATCGAAGTCGCCGGAGGCCAGAATCGGCTGCAGCTTGTCCCACATGGCGCGATTGGTATGGCGCTCGTAGATCAGGCGGATATAGCGCTCGGTCGCCACGGCGACACCCAAGGCGGCCACGACCAGAATGGGGTACATGAAGGTACCACCTGTCTGGAAGAACGCGATTACGCTGTTAAAAAAGTCCATCACAAACCCTCTTTATAAATACCGCAGTAATTTTGTTGAATCTTTGGGTGGTGGGCACGCTTCGCTTTGCCCATCCTATGAATCATTTGGGATCCCATGCTTCTCCCGGCATGTTTGCCTGCAAGCAGGCTCCTACAGGTGGAATATCAATCGCCTGTAAGACTCAGCTGGTAGAATTCCAGCTCGCGCATGAACACGTCCTTGTCCAGGGGCTTCAGTGTGTCGTCCATCAGGCTGGAGACCAGATCGCTCTCCACCCCCACTTCGGAACTCTTCCAGGGCACTATGTAGAGTGACTTTGGCGCTTCTTTGTTGCCGATAATCGAGATACCGGAGAGCTCCTTCACTTTTGTATCGACTTTTTTCTCACTGGCGCTTTCGGACTGCGCCTGCGCGCAGACAGCCTGTATTCCGACTGTCGCGGCGAGATAAATCGCGGCGGCTTTACCCGGTATCTTCACTGGCCGGCCCTCCTCTTCAAGTCCGCCATCCAAATGTTCACATCTTTATCGTCCGGCTCCAGGCTCAGGTACTGCTGGAATTGTGCCAGAGCGCATTGCAGATCTTGCAGATAGAGATCACACAATATGCCCAGGTTTTTAATCAGCGGCAGGTAATCGGGATTTTTAGCCAGCGCATTCACATAGATTTCCCGCGCCTCGGCGAAGCGCCCCTGCTTGCGGTAGAGCACCGCCAGCTCGTTGGTCGCCACCGGGTGCGTATCGTCCAGTGCCAGCGCCTGCAGGAGGGATTCCTCCGCATTCTTTTCATCGCCGCTCTTGTAATAGGCGATGCCGAGGTTGACGTAAGGGGCCGGCAGGCGCTTCTCTCTCTCGATCACCGACTGCAGCAACTCGATTGCAGCGGGGAAGTTTTCCTCGCGCAGATACTCCAGCGAGCGCTCGAAATCGCGGTTCACACTGCCGGATACCCGCACCGAGGTGTAGTCCGTCGTCCGCCCACCGCCGCTGGGCGTGCCGGCACAGGAGGCCAGCAGCAGCGCCATCGACAGCGCCGCCAGTTTTTGCGCGAGTTTTCCCATTGCAGACATTTTCATAACCCCTTAGCCCTCACCGCCGGACAGGGTATCGGCCGCGCTGGCCTGCTCCGGAGCCGGCGGCAGAGGCACTATACTCTGGATGTATTCACCGGCCTCCTCGGCCCTGGCGTAGCGCGCGGGCACCAGTGCGCCGAGCTTGCCGATGCTCTTGTCGATCCAGGTGTTGTAGATACCCATGCCCAGCAGTTCGACGTTTTTCTCGTGCACCGAGATGGCCTTTTCCTCAAAGGGATAGATCTGCTCCTCCAGGGCCAGCTCGTACTCTTCCAGTTCCAGCGGGCTCAGATTACCGGGGCGCTCGGAGTCCTTCAGTGCCTGGCTGAAGTGGTAGTAGATCTCCGCCAGGTAGAAGGTGGCCGCGGCGGTTACGTCCGCTACCTGGTAGTCGATCAAGTCGGTGTAGGCGCCGATGGCCGCCTTCATGCGCCGGCGCTTCTCGTTCAGGTTGCGCTCGATCGGCGCCACCAGACGCACCTGGGTAAAGGCCTCGAACTTCGGTTCCGCCAGCTGCAGCGCGGCGTTACCGGCCAGGTAGCGGGTGCGGTCGTTGCGCGCATTGCCACCGCGCAGCTCGATACGCACCATTTCCCGCAACTCATCCATATAGCGCTTCTGCTCGCCGGCGGCCTTGTACAGATCGGCAATTTTCTGGCGCGTCTCCAGCGCCGGCTCCATCGGGCTCGGGAAGAGCTGTACGTAGCGGCGCAGAACCTTCAGGGCCCGGTCGCTTTCCTTGGCCGCACTGTAGAGATCGGCCGCCTGGGTCAGCGCCTCGCGGCGCACGTCGTCATCATCCGATTCCCGCTCTATGCGCTCGAACTCCTCCGCCGCCAGTAGCAGCTCACCGCTTTCCTGGTAGACGACAGCGAGCTTCTTGGTGACGTCTTTGGCCAATTGGTGCTGCGGGAAGTTGCGGCGGAAGCCGTTCAGCACCGACGCGGCCCGTGTCCAGTCCTGCAGCACGATCAGCGCGGCCGCCGCATCGTATTCGGCGGTGGCGAGCAGGGTTGCGCCGGGCGCCGCCTCGCGGATACGCAGGAAGTGGCTCGCCGCCGTCGCGTGATCTTCCTGTTTGCGCGCCAGGTCGCCCTGCTGATAGATGGAGGCGGCCAGGTTGTCCACCAGGCCGGCCCTGTCTTCGGCGTCCGCGGCGGTCAGTGCCAGGGCCTCGCCGTAGGCGGACTCCGCATCGACATAGGCCTCGGTGTCGAAGGAGGCGTGCGCGACCAGCATCCAGGCGGAGCGGCGAATCTCTTGTTCCGCCGCCGGGAACTTCTCCAGCAACAATCGGCCGTTGTGGATCGTCTGCGGGAAGTCCTTCAGGCCGTAGAGCTCCTCCACTGCGCCCACCATGATTCTCGGCGCCTTGTCGTGCTGCGGGAAGGTGTCGGCGAATTTGAGCGAGGAACGGATGATCTCCCGCAGCAGGGGGGCGCGTTCGGCCGCAGGGGCCTCTTTCAGGTTGTTCGCCAGGTGCTCGCGGTAGGCGTAGACGGCGGCGTAGCCGGCCTCGCTGGAATCCTTGTGCGCCGGGTAGTCGTAGGCGGTGCGCTCGTATTCCCGCGCGGCGTTGAGGAAGTCGCGGTTCTCGAGCATCAGGCCCGCGAGCTGGTTGTTGATCTCCGGCGCGCGGGGTTTGTCGCTGAAGGAGTGCAGATAGCTGCGATACCAGTGGATCGCCTCGCGGTAGTGCTCCGCCTTTTTGTCTTTGAGCTTCTTGTTCTGATAGGCGGCGTGGTAGTGGCTGGCCAGGTCGATCAGGTTGCTCTGCAGGAACTCGACCACTTCGCCGTATTCGTTGATATCGAAAACGTTCCAGTACTCGGCGTCGAGCGCATAGGTGGTGGCGAATTCCTTCTTCGCGTCCAGTACCAGTTTGGGGAAGCCGCCCTTCTTGTATATCTCGATCACGCGGATCGAGAAGTCCGCAGATACCTTGTGCAGCGGATTGCGCTCCACGAACACATTGTAGGACTTGGCCGCATCCTGGTAGCGGCGCTTGTCCAGGTAGTATTCGCCGAGGCTGCTGTAAACCAGGGACTCGTAGTCGCGCGCGCCCTTGCGGGAGAAGTAGTCGACGATGGAGTCGGCTCCGCCCAGGTAGGAGAAGCTCAGACTGATAACGCGGAAGGTGTCCTCGACATGCTTGCGCTCGACCTCGTTGCTCTGCTGCTCGAAGTCGTAGCCCTTGGACAGTTTGTAGTCGAGCATGGCGATATAGTCATCCAGCGCCATCTCGTACATATCCTGCTTGAACAGGGACCAGCCGCGCTTGTACAGCGCCAGCTCATAGAAACTGGAGGCGACGCCCAGCTCGATGACCTTGCCGTAGGCTTCCTCCGCGTCCAGGTATTTCTTGCGCGTAAAATAGTATTCGCCGAGGCGGAAATAGGCCTCGTCGATATGGCGCGAGTTCGGGTAGCTGGCAACCAGCTGCCGCAATACGTCCACCGCGGCCTCGATCTGCCCCGTCTCCTCGTAGGCACGGGAAAGCTGGTACATCACCTGGTCGTTGCGGTCGTATAGCGGGTATTTGGCCAGCAACTTGCGGTACAGGTCGATGGCCTCGCGGGCATTGGCGGAGAGCAGCGCCTCGCTGTCACCGCCGGGCAACTCCGGCGCGGCGCTACTGGATGCGATATCGATACCGGCGGTCGCGCGCGCCTCGAAATCGCTGTCCGACTCCCGCGGGCCGCTTGCGGAATTATCCGCGAGGGCCGCCGGCGCCGACTCGAGCGGCGCACTGGCGCGCGCCGGGGCGTCCAAGCGCTTCGCCGACGCGGCACTTTCCGCGTCTATCGCGACCGCGGCACCGCTGCCGGCGGCACTGGCGGCCACATCGATCACCGTATCTTCCGCTCGGTGGGCCTGCTTGATCTTCAGGTCGGCGATCCGGCGCATCGCCTCCGGCGTCAGGCTGGATTCCGGGGTTTCCTGCAGGTATTTCTGGTAGCTGGCGAGCGCCTTCTCCAGACTGCCGTCGATATACTCCTCTTTGATTTCGATATCGACACTGTGCAGGCTGCCGATGGTTTTGCCGCTGTTGACCGCACAGGCGCTCAGCAGCAGGGCCATGGAGGCCGCGGTCGCAAGTTGCAGCACCCCGCAGGGGCGGGCCTGAGCCCGCTGCTCCCGATACGCGGATCTTACAGAGAGAGGCTGCGGCAATTTCACGAGTCTCCCCCCTCTTGCACGGGCGCTTCCAGTTCCGGCGGGTTGTCCTGCGGCAGCGCCTCAGGCTGGTTGGCCCGGTACTGCTCTATCTTGCGCTGGTCGGCGCGCCGCTCCTGCAGCTCGTTGGCGCGGTCGTAGCTGTCCGCGAGGGCGAAGCGGGCTTTGATCTGATAGCTCTCCAGCTGCGCGCGGCGGCGGTCCAGCTCCTGGACCGCGAGGGCCTCCAGCATATTGCCCTGCCGCGCCATCAGGGTTTCCAGCCTGCCCTGGGCGGCCTGAATCTGCGCGCGCAGGCGGCGGATGCCGTCGTTGTAACCGGTATAGCTGTGGGTGGCGGCCTGGCGGCTGCGCACATAGGATTGATAGACAGTCTGCAACTGCGCTATCTCTTCGTTCAGCTCCTGCAGGTGCTTGTAGGCCTCCGTCAGGCGCTGATCGTATTCGGTCGCCAAACGCCAGTTGAGCACGCCTTCCAGGCGCGCGATGCGCGCTTCGGCTTCCTCGCTGTAGTGGCGGGGTCCGCCGGCGAACAGGCCGCGCATCCGCTGCAGCCGCAGGCGCGCCTCCTGCTCCTCGGCTGTGGCCAGGTATTCGGGGCGGCGGGTGACCAGCATCTGCTCGATGCGGCTGGCGAACTTGTCCCGCTGCTCGACGCGCAGTTTGATGCGCGCATCCAATTCGCGGAATTTCCGGTCCAGTCCCGGCAGCAGCGGCTCGTAGTAGTTGCGGCGTAACTCGATGATGTCCTCGTAGGCCGCCAGGCTCTTCAGCCACTCCTCGTTGCGCTCGAACAGGTCGTTCAAATCGCGGTAGTTGCGCAGGAATTCCTGGTAGTCATTAGAAGCCATCAGGTCGAGCAGGTAGTGGGTCTCCGGGGCGTCCGGCAGCTCGCGCAGTGCCACTACCCAGTTTTTGACCTGGGTTGCCTCCTTGCGGCGCAGCGCCTCGAGAAATTTCCCCTCGCGGATGCTCTCGATGGAAGCGCTGAGGATATCGATCTCATTGCCGAAGGATTCCAGCGCGCGGCCGTAGTTGATTGCCGCGGTGCTGTGCACATCCAGCTTGCCGTAGGCGTAGGGCACGGCCAGTAACGCCTCCTGCACCGAGGCGTCGGTGCTCTTGCGTTCCTGCAGCAGCTTCCAGGGCACCAGCGCGCGGTCGTAGCGGCCGGCTTTCGCCTCCACCCAGCCGGCGCCGAGCAGGGCGCGATTGGAGAAGGGCCCCTCGAGATTCACGCGGTCGAAATAGGGCCTGGCCAGATCCAGTTGCCCCGCCTCCATCAGACGGGAGCCCAACAGCAGGTTGGTCTTGTCGTACAGCGCCTGTTTGGCGGGGTCGGAACTGCGCTTCTTGCCCAGGGCGGTCAACTCCAGAATGCCGCGCTCCTCCTCGCCCGCCTTGAGCTGCGCTATGCCGAGGTTGTACTGCACAAAGCCGTCCAGGGACGCCTCGCCCTTGAGGCCCCGCAGCAGTGCCACCGCCTCCTCGAAACGGCCCAGCTCCATGTAGACGCGGGCGCGCAGGAACTGCTCATCCGCGCGCACTCTTTCCGGCACGGGCCCGTCGATCATCTCCAGGGCGTGCAGCGCGTTGCGGGGCTGCTGTTTGTGGTAGTGGATTTTTGCCAGGCGGTAGGCGGCTTCGTTGCGCACCGGCTGCGGCACATTGCCCTTCAGCACCGCCTCGATCGCGCGGCCGGCCTCGCGGTGCATACGGTAGGAGAGTTCCAGGTCGCCCACGGAGAATTCCGCCTGCCCCAGGTGCGCGGTAAAGGGATCCAGCTCCGGCTCGTCCAGGCGGCGATACTGGTTCAGCTCCGTATCCAGGCCGACGATCGCATCGAAATAATTCTCCTGGTAGGCCTGGAACATGGCCTCACCGAAGAACAGATCCTCGAGTTTTTCCCTGTTTTCAACCGCGGCGGCGCTGGAAAAGAAGGCGCCGGCCAGCACTCCCAAACCGAGGGAGCGGGCCCAGCAAATGGCTGCGGCCGAGCGCAACCCTGCCGGCAGGGCGCGGCGTCGGGCGGATACCAGACGGAAAGCCATGGTTACCAGTCCTTGAAGTTAATCGCAGACTCGGACCCGGCAATCTTGATTTCGACAAATTTGGGACCCACGGCCTTTTCCACCTTGTAGCTGGCGCTGGCCCGGTATTCCCTGCCCGACGGGGATTTGCCGATAAAACTCACTTCGAGCGGGTGGCTGCCGGTCTGCACGTTACCGGTATAGATTCTCTGCACACCGCCCTTCTGCAGCGCCTCTATCTCGCGGAAGGTGTAGAGGTGGTGTGCAACTATCTCGTTGTTGAGCTTGAGCTGCACCGCCTCTAGATCAAAAGCCTGCGCATCCGCGAGCGACACAAAAAATGAGACCTGGGTATTGGAGGGGAAGAGTAATTTTTCCTCCAGCTGACGGAGCTCGGCGGTCAAATCGATCACGTCTTTCTTGACGTCCTGGATCTGCTCGTCGAGACCGCGGATATCGTCGCGGCTCACATCCTGCCCGTGAACGGCGCCCGCCAGCAGCAACAAAATTGTTATCTGTAGAATTCTGACCATGTTATCTACCTCTGACCCTACCTCTAACAATAAGCGCCGGCGACGCTGCGGCCACGGACGGGCCGTCGGGAAACACCTGTAAACAGGGGACTTTCAGCCAGCGGAATTGTATTGCAATCGGGGTGCGGCCAAATGTGAGACAGGTCATATCTCACGCATCCGGCCTCGAGGATTGTTTACAGCCCCGCGGAGGAATGCAGTCGCGAAAAAATCCCGCGCAGGCACGCCGTTCAAAGTGGCACACACTGCGACACGAAAAGGTGAACGCCTAGACAATTCGCCGGCAGGAATTTTCCAAATTGAGACGCACTCGAAATTATTCGACCGGAAGGAGTCTGCCGAACCGACAACAGACAGGAAGACGCCGCCGGCGCGTCCGGCAGGAACGGATCGCGGCGGGACAAGACTGGAAAGCACAAAAAAAGGCACCCGCTTGCGCGGGTGCCTTGAAGATGGTGCCCAGGGCGGGACTTGAACCCGCACGAGCTAGGCTCACTACCCCCTCAAGATAGCGTGTCTACCAATTCCACCACCTGGGCTAAAAACTGTTACTGCTGATCCTCTTCCTCGGCGGGCGCCTCTTCAGAAGGCGTCTTGCTCACCGGAGCCTCCGGGACATCACCCGCCTCCGGCGCCGCGTCCAGCTGCGGGATATCACCGGGTACGTCGCTGTCGATTTCCGGCAGCTCGCCCGGGACCGGCTGCTCGACCGCCGCCGGAATCTGCGGCAGATCCGCGTCGATATCCGCTTCGGCACCCTGCTTGGCCAGAAGGGCCAGGCCGAGACTGGTGACGAAGAATACGGTAGCCATGATGGCTGTCAAGCGGGAAAAAAAGTTACCGCTGCCCTGACTGCCGAATACGGTCTGCGACGCGCCGGCACCAAAGGAGGCACCCGCTTCAGCACCCTTGCCCTGCTGCAGCAGGATCAGGCCGATAATGCTGAGCGCGGTCAGGATATGAACGATTAAAACCAACTTTTCCATTGTCTGGAAACTCTCTGCCGGGGTTCCGCGAACCCGTTATTCAGTGTTCTCTGCTTTCGCCATCGCGCCGTTAAGCGGCAGCGCGGCAAATCTTGGCAAACTCTTCCGCGTCCAGCGAGGCGCCGCCCACCAGCGCGCCATCTATGTCCGCCTGTGCAAACAGCGCCTCGGCGTTGCCCGCCTTCACACTGCCGCCGTACAGGATCCGCACTCCGGCGCCGGCTTCGCCCAGACGCGCGCGGATAAACCGGTGCACCTCCTGCGCCTGCTCCGGGGAAGCGGTCACGCCTGTGCCTATAGCCCAGACAGGCTCGTAAGCGACCACCGCCCGGCTCCAGACATCGCGCCCCTCGGCGGCCTGTGCAACCGCATCCAGTTGCGCGGCGATCACGTCCAGCGTGTTTCCGCCTTCCCGCTCCTGCAGCGTCTCGCCGACACAGAGGATCGGAATCAGGCCTGCGGATTGGGCGGCGAGGAACTTGCGCGCCACCACGGCACTGCTCTCACCGTAGAGACTGCGGCGCTCAGAGTGACCCACTATCGCGTAGCGGACACCCCAGTCGAGCAGCATGCCCGCGGACACCTCGCCGGTGAAGGCCCCGGAGGACGCTTCGCTGACATTCTGCGCCCCGAGCGCAAAGCCGGATTCCGCCTTTGCCGCAACCAGCGGCAGGTAGGGGAAGGGCGGACAGATCACTGTCTCGCAAGCCGCGCCGTCCAGATCGAGCGCCGCGAAAAACTGTTCGGCAAACTCGCGGCTGCCGTTCATTTTCCAGTTAGCTGCTACCAGCGGTGTGCGCATGTGTGCTCCTTCAAGGGGCGCAAATCTTAGCGATATTGCCGCCAACATACAACAGAAAATCCACCTTCCGCCGCAGCCGGTGGGCTGCGGCGGGCCCTGCGCTAGGCGCCCACCCTCTCCACGACGGCGGCAATCTGGGCGGCCAGCTTTTCCACCTGGGCGCGGTCGCGCCCCTCCACCATAACCCGGATCAGGGGTTCGGTACCGGACGGGCGCAGCAGCACCCGGCCGCTGTCCGCCAACTGGCGCTCGGCCTCGCTGACCGCGGTCTTGACGTCCGCGTGATCCAGCACGCCGTCGCGGTGGGTCAGGCGCACATTGATCATATGCTGAGGCAGCATATTCATCCGCGCCTTCAGTTGGTGCAGCGGCTCGCCGAAGTCGGATACCGCACGCAGCACCTGCAGGGCGGACACTATACCGTCGCCGGTGGTGGTCGCATCGGCGCAGATGATATGGCCGGAGGACTCGCCGCCGAGAGTCCAGCCGTTGGCGTGCATCTTCTCCAGCACATAGCGATCGCCCACCTTGGCGCGCTCGAACGGGATCTCCCGCTCGCGCAGGGCCAGCTCGAAGCCGTAGTTGCTCATCAGGGTGCCGACCACGCCGGTACAGCCGCCGAGGAACTGCTGGCGGTGCAGCGCGATCACAAACAGCAACTGGTCGCCGTCGACCAGTTCGCCGTTCTTGTCCACGAACAGCACCCGGTCGCCGTCTCCGTCGAAGGCGATCCCCAGATCGGCGCCCTGCTCCAGTACCGTTTTCTGCAGCTGCTGAGGCTTGGTGGAGCCGCAATCGAGATTGATATTCAGGCCGTCCGGCGCGATACCGATGCTGACCACTTCGGCGCCCAGCTCGCGGAAGACCTTCGGGGCTATGTGATAGGTGGCGCCGTTGGCGCAGTCGAGCACAATCTTCATGCCCTCGAGGGAGAAGCCCCAGGGCGTCGAGGCCTTGCAGAACTCGATATAGCGCGAAGCCGCGTCGTCGATGCGCCTGGCCTTGCCCAGGTCCGGCGATGTGGTCATCGGCAGCGCCAGGGCCGCCTCTATCTCCTGCTCCACCTGATCCGGCAGCTTGCTGCCGTCGGCGCTGAAGAACTTGATGCCGTTGTCGTGATAGGGGTTGTGGGACGCGCTGATAACGATACCCGCCTGGGCGTGGAAGGTGCGCGTCAGATAGGCGATGGCCGGGGTGGGCATCGGGCCCAGCAGGCCCACGTCGACGCCGGCGTTGATCAGCCCGGCCTCCAGGGCCGCCTCGAACATATAGCCGGACACGCGGGTGTCCTTGCCGATCAGGATGCTGCGGCGCCCGGAGCGCTTGCTGCCGGCCATAGCCCCCAACACCTTGCCGGCGGCGTAACCGAGGCGCAGCATGAAATCCGGAGTGATGGCTCCCTCACCCACGCGGCCGCGGATGCCGTCGGTTCCGAAATATTGTCTCGCCATTTTTTACTTCTCTTCTGATGTTTTTTTACGCGGGGGCGAACCTAGTGTCCGCCCCTGCAGATCAACCGCGAGGCCCGACAATTATTACGGGCCGTCCACCAACTGCTGCATCTTGAGCACGTCCACCGTCGCGGCGACGTCGTGTACGCGCAGTATCTTCGCGCCGCGCTGGGCGGCGAGCAGGGCCAGGGCCAGGCTGCCCGGCAGGCGCTCTTGGACCTCGCGGTTCAGCAGCCGGCCGATCATCGACTTGCGCGACACCCCCACCAGCAGCGGGATATCCGACGGCGCCAGCGCACGGAGGTTCCGCATCAGCGCCAGGTGGTGCTCGTCGTTCTTGCCGAAGCCAAAACCGGGATCCAGGATGATCCGCTCGCGCGCGATGCCGGCATCCTCGCAGGCGCGCATCCGCTCCTGCAGGTAAGCGTCCACTTCCGCCACCACGTCGTCGTAGTGCGGGGCCCGCTGCATGGTGCCCGGCTGGCCCTGCATATGCATCAGGCACACGGGCAGGCCGGTGGCCGCCGCCGCTTCCAGGGCGCCGGGGCGCGTGAGCGCGCGCACGTCGTTGATCATACCGGCGCCGGCGGCGGCGGATGCGGCAATCACCGACGGCGTACTGGTATCGACGGAAATGATCGCGCCCAGTTTCGCGCCGATAGCCTCCACCACCGGCACCACCCGCTCCAGCTCCTCCCGCTCGGAGACCGGCGCCGCGCCGGGGCGGGTGGACTCGCCGCCGACATCGATGATGGCCGCGCCCTCATTCAGCATCTGCTCCGCCCGTCGCAGCGCCAGGTCCAGGTCCAGGGCGCCGCCGGCGTAGTAGCTGCCGCCGTCGGAAAAGGAGTCGGGAGTCGTGTTCAGGATGCCCATAACAACCGGGCGGGACAGGTCGAGTGTGTGTTTGCCGCAGGTGAGATGCATAGCGAAAAGTGGTTATTTGCGTGCGGGTGGTTAGTGTAGGGCCGGAGGCGCTGTGAATACATGGAGCGGCCCATGGCCGCGATCTGAGTCTGATCGCGGCCATGGGCCGCTCCTACAGGGTGGCGGGGCCTGGGGCCCCCGGTTCAGTGACCGCTCACCGGGCCGCCGATGGGCTTCTCGGCCTCGTCGGTGCCGGCCTCGCCGCTGGACTTGCCGGGGCCTCCGCCGTAATCGCTGTCGTGCCAGTCCCGCGGCGGGCGCACCTTGCGCCGCGCCATCAGGTCGTCCACCTGCTCCGCATCCAGGGTCTCGTATTCCATCAGCGCGTCTTTCATCGCCTCGAGAATATCGCGGTTCTCCTCCAGCAGTTTGCGCGCGCGCTCGTAGCAGCTGTCGATAATGCGGCGCACCTCCGCATCGATTTCGGCGGAGGTCTTGCCGGATACCGGATTGCCGTGACCCGGCTGGCCGCTCTCGTCCTCGCCGTAGTGCAGCGGGCCGAGTTTCTCGGACAGGCCCCACTTGGTGACCATATTGCGCGCCAGTTCGGTGGCGCGCTCGATATCGTTGGACGCGCCGGTGGTGACGCCGTCTGCGCCCAGGGTCATCTCCTCGGCAATGCGGCCGCCGAACAGGGAGCACAGCTGCGATTCGATCGCGCGCTTGGACAGGCTGTACTTGTCCTCCTCCGGCAGGAACTGGGTGACCCCCAGAGCGCGGCCGCGGGGAATGATGGTGACCTTGTGTACCGGGTCGTGCTCCGGCATCAGGCGGCCGATGATCGCGTGGCCGGCCTCGTGGTAGGCGGTGTTCACCTTTTCCTTCTCGTTCATGACCATGGACTTGCGCTCGGCGCCCATCATGATCTTGTCGCGGGCGCGCTCGAACTCCTCCATGGTCACGGTGCGCTTGTTGGCGCGCGCGGCGAACAGCGCCGCCTCGTTGACCAGGTTGGCCAGATCGGCACCGGAGAATCCGGGGGTGCCGCGGGCGATGGTCTGCGCGTTCACCTTGTCGTCCAGCGGCACCTTGCGCATATGCACCTTCAGGATCTGCTCGCGGCCGCGGATATCCGGCAGGCCGACGAATACCTGGCGGTCGAAGCGGCCCGGGCGCAGCAACGCGTGGTCGAGCACGTCCGGGCGGTTGGTGGCGGCGATGACGATCACGCCCTCGTTGCCCTCGAAACCGTCCATTTCCACCAGCAGCTGGTTCAGCGTCTGCTCGCGCTCGTCGTGACCGCCGCCGACGCCGGCGCCGCGGTGGCGGCCGACCGCGTCTATCTCGTCGATAAAGATGATGCACGGGGCCTGCTTCTTGGCCTGCTCGAACATATCGCGCACGCGGGATGCGCCCACGCCGACGAACATCTCGACGAAGTCGGAGCCGGAAATGGAGAAGAAAGGCACCTTGGCCTCGCCGGCGATGGCCTTGGCCAGCAGCGTCTTACCGGTGCCGGGCGGGCCGCACATCAGCACACCGCGGGGGATATTGCCGCCCAGGCGCTGGAATTTGGACGGATCGCGCAGGAACTCCACCAGCTCCTGCACCTCTTCCTTGGCCTCGTCCACGCCGGCCACGTCGGCGAAGGTGGTCTTGATCTGGTCCTCGCCCAGCAGGCGCGCCTTGCTCTTGCCGAACGCCATGGGGCCGGAGCGGCCGCCGGCGCCGCCCTGCATCTGGCGCATAAAGAACATGAACACGGCGATGATAATCAGGATCGGGAAGCTGGCCACCAGCAGTTGCTGCCAGATGCTGGGGGACTCGGGCTCGCGGCCGACGAACTGCACATTGCTGCGCACCAGCTCGTTGGTCAGCTCGTCGTCGATTATCTGCGGCTGAATGGTCTTGAAACGGCTGCCGTCGGCCTTTTCGCCAGTGATCACCAGACCGTCGACAATCACGCTTTTGACCTGGCCCGACTGCACATCCTGCACGAAGTCGGAATAGCTGAGGGCCTCATCCCGTGACTGCGGTTTGAAGTTCTGGAAAACCATCAGCAGCACCGCCGCGATGATCAACCACAGCACCAGGTTTTTTGCCATATCGTTCAAAGGGATAGCCCTCTCGCGTTCGCTCTCACTTTCAATACCGGCCCACACTGGGCGTTCACACCAGTATAGGCGCGGTGTCTTTGCGCCCCGGGTAGCGGGCGCTGCGCCTCACCGCCCGGGGCGGCACAGAGACGCTTATACCATACAAGGAGCATCGGCCTGAAACGGCCAGGTCATCAACCTCAGCCCTTGAAGCCCCGGGCCACCACATAGACCTCTCGGGAACGGGGTCTGGATGCGCCGGGTTTGCGGGTCACCACACTGTTGTAGCTGCCGCGCAGATCGCGGATCAGCTCGTCGAACCCCTCGCCCTGGAACACCTTGGCGACGAAGGCGCCGCCGGGCTTCAGCACCTGGCGCGCCATATCCACCGCCAGCTCCACCAGGTACATCGAGGCCGGCTGATCCACGTCGCGGATACCACTCATATTGGGGGCCATATCGGAAATCACAAGGTCCGCCTTGTCCTCGCCGAGGCGCTCCAGCAGCTGGTTCAGCACCGATTCCTCGGTAAAGTCCCCCTGCACAAACTCGACCCCGGCCAGCGGATCCATCGGCAGTATATCGGAGGCCAGCACGCGCCCCCTGTGACCGACCAGTTCCATCGCCACCTGGGACCAGCCGCCGGGCGCCGCGCCCAGATCCACCACCGTCATACCCGGCTTGAACAGGCGGTCTTTGCTCTGCAGCTCCTGCAGCTTGTAGCTGGCACGGGAGCGGTAGCCCTCCTTCTGGGACTGTTTGACGTAGTGGTCGTTGAAATGTTCGCGCAGCCAGCGGTGGCTGCTCTTGGATCGGCCCATCGGGTAGAATACTTCCTCAATTTCCCTGTAGGAGCGGGGGGGGGGGGGGGGGGGGGGGGGGGGGGGGAGGGGGGGTGGGGTGGGGGGGGTTGGGTGGGGGGTTCACGAGGGGGGAACACTCCTCCCGCCCTCGTCGTGTAGTCCCCCCCCCTTCACCCCCCCTCCCCCCCCCCCCCCCCCCCCCCTCCCCCCCCCCCCGCTCC